>NZ_JAEKNT010000480.1 GCF_016406725.1 Sphaerochaeta sp. S2
GAAAATGGGCAGGCATTACAAATCCTGCCCAAAACATTGGCCTTATGCTGCCTCACAATACCCATACCCCTGGAATTTTTCCAAGAATCCTGTCATTTCACAATAACTTTCTCAGATGACATTTTCCCTTACGGTTGACACGCAACTGTTAAAATTGGATAGAATATCGGACAAATATTTGTAATTTATTGATCTGATGAATCCATGCTACTATTCCCAGAAGGACAAACCAATGAAAACACTACAGGAACGCATACACCATATTCAGAACCTACTTCACTTGGATGATGCTCAGATGGCTGAGAAACTTGGATTGGAAGAAGAGACATACCAGAGAGGGATTGAAACTTCTTCCTCTGAAATCCTGGAACTTCTTTGTACTACCTTCGGGGTTTCCCTCTCTTATCTTGAAGAAGGGAAGGGCAGTATTTTTTGTGAAAGACCTCTCCCCATTGCCGATATTCTTGCCTTTCGGGATGCACGTAACTGGAAGCAATTCCACTCTCCCAAGGACCTGGCGATTTCTCTCAGCCTAGAATCCTCTGAATTACTGGAATGCTTCCAGTGGTCTGGTGAGGATGTGCATGCTAAGAAGAAGCAGAAGCAGATGGAAGAGGAACTTGCAGATATTCTCATTTACTCCGTACTGTTTGCCGATTCCATTGGGGTTGATATCCCTACAATTATCGAGAGGAAGCTGCGTAAGAATGCAGAGAAGTATGATGTAAAGAAAGCGTATGGATCAGCAAAGAAGTATACTGAGCTCTAGTAATTCCTAACGCGACAATTCTTGGAGTGTGGTACACTAGATTGATACCACGGAGGGTGTGATGCTCGTATACGAAGGGGATAAGCAGCAATTCTTATCTGACGTCCAGGATAATTCAATCGACCAGAAGATTGAAATGAATATGTGGAACAGGCTTCACAAAAGAGTCAGCTCAAGTGAAGAACAGTCTTGGCGTAACTCATTGAATTACATGCAGAATGTATTACTCGACTCTGAGATCCCTGACACCTCCGGTGTTGCTATTGAATTTGGTATACCCAATACCAATAAACGAGTCGATTTCATCCTTACCGGTTTGGACAAAGAAAATCAGCACAATGCGGTAATCGTTGAGCTGAAACAGTGGAGCAAGGTTGAACCTGTCCCCTATGTTGACCAACTTCTGGAGGCGGAGATCATCGATGTACAGACACGCTTCTCCCATGGGCAGCAAGTAGTTCACCATCCCTCCTACCAAGCATGGTCATACCGCTCCCTTATCTCCAATTTCAACGCAAATGTCCATGCGATTCCAATCCATTTGGAGAGCTGTGCGTATTTACACAACTATGTACCACCCGAAGATGACCCACTGAAACAGCACTACTTCCAAAGCATTCTTGATGAATCACCAGTATTTTACCGTAGTGATGTGATGAAGCTTAGGGAGTTCATCAAGAAGTACATCCATACAGGGGATGCAAAGCAAACCTTGTACTATATCGATAACGGTGAAATCAGGCCCTCCAAGAGCCTGCAAGACGCTCTCTCTGCAATGCTGAGAGGGAAAGAGGAGTTCATACTCATAGACGAACAAAAGATAGTCTATGAGCAGATGCTCTCCTTTGCTCGCAGAAGTAAAGAGGACGGGAAGAAACGGGTTTTCATTGTACAAGGGGGACCTGGAACGGGGAAGACAGTAGTTGCCATCAACCTTCTTGTGCAGTTGATCAATGATGACCAGGTGTGTGCATACGTGACAAAGAACAGTGCTCCCCGTAAGGTGTTTGAGGCAAAACTCCGCTCTGGCGCATTCAAGAGAAATAATATCAGCAGCTTGTTCAAAGGTTCTACGGCATTTGTTGATGCAGATACCAATGACTTCGGCACCCTCATTGTTGATGAAGCCCACCGGCTCAACAAACGCTCCCAGCAGGGACCAAAGGTTACCGGTGAAGATCAGATCAAGGAGATCATCAACGCAAGCAGGTGCAGCGTGTTCTTTATTGATGAAGACCAGCGTGTTACTGCACAAGATTATGGTGACCGGGCTCAAATTCTCTATTGGGCCAAAGCTTTCAATGCAGAGGTGCAGGAGGGGAGGCTTCTCTCCCAGTTCCGTTGCAATGGTTCTGATGGATATCTTTCATGGCTTGATGGAGTACTGGGAATCCAGGAAGAGACAGCCAATCCCACCTTGGAAGGCATCGACTATGACTTCCGGGTAGTGGATGATCCCAATGAACTACGTAGGCTTATTGAAGAGAGAAATAGGGAAGATGATAAAGCCAGGATTGTAGCAGGGTACTGTTGGGATTGGGTGAGTAAGAACAATCCAGATTCCGTTCCAGATATTACCATTGATGACTTTTCCATGTACTGGAACCTCATCAGTGATGGCACCTATGCAATTTCCAAAGGGTCAATCAACCAAGTTGGCTGCATTCATACCACCCAAGGACTTGAATTCAGCTATGTCGGGGTGATCATAGGGGATGACCTCCGATTTGAAAAGGGGAATGTCATCTCTGATTACACCAAGCGAGCAAGAACCGACCAATCACTGAAAGGATTGAAAGGACCTATCAAGAAGGGTGATCAGGAGGCAATGAAAACAGCCGACATCATCATACGCAATACCTATCGCACACTCATGAGCCGGGGGATGAAAGGCTGTTATGTCTATTGCATAAATAAAGAGCTTGCTCACTTCCTGAAAACCAGGATAGCTGGGTATGGAGAAGAAGACAAGAGTCTCTTGTTGGTGGCTGAAAGAGAAGAATAGTATGAGTGGCAGAGAACAGTAGGAAATTTCGAATATATGCTATTGATGAGTAATCGTTCCCAGAATCCCCAATAACTCTCATGAAATCAAGAATATTTTCTTATTTGTTCTTACCAATCTGTTGATTGCAAATTGCCACAACTACTACTATACTATTACTAGAGGTCGAAAATAGGTTATAATTAATACTATGATAGCACTAATAAGTCCATCAATAGCCCAGAAGAAGATAGCACAGAACCTGAAAGAACGCCGGTTGCAAATGAACTTGACCCAAGAAGGGTTATCAGCTCGCTCGGGAGTACCGCTGGCAACCCTGCGTAAGTTTGAACAACAAGGCGTTATATCTTTTGAATCGCTCTTGAAGCTTATGATGGTGCTGGGGATGTTGGAAGCCATGGTTGAAGCCACTAAGGTTTCACAAACTTCATTCTCCTCAATTGATGAAGTCATTGCATTGGAGACTTCCTCAAAGCGGAAGCGGGGAAGGAAAGCATGAAACCTTACAAAGCGGTGAAGACCCTACTCGTGAAGATCAATTTTGGTAATGAGACCATTCCTGTTGGTCGTCTGGCATTGCGAGATCGTCGTATCTACTTCTCTTTTGAACTGTCTTTCCTCGAAAAAGGCCTTGAAATTTCCCCATTCTCTCTTCCCTTGCAAGCAGGTGTGAAGACTTTCGACCATAGTTTGTTTGAAGGATTGCCTGGTGTATTCAATGACAGTCTTCCTGATGGGTGGGGTAGGCTTCTCCAAGATCGTTTCGTTCGCTCTCAAGGTGTCTTTCCATCAGAGCTTTCTCCCTTGGATCGATTGGCAATGATTGGATCACAAGGTCTTGGCGCATTGGTATATGAACCTGAGTATGATGTTCCTTTTGATGGTGGGCCAGTTGACTTGAACCTTGTTGCATCACAGGCACAAGAAGTACTTAAGGGATCCTCCTCAGAGTTTGTAAGCCGTCTTCTTGCGTTGAATGGATCCTCCTCTGGCGCACGACCAAAGGCCTTAATTGGTGTTTCTGAGAACAAAGAGCGAATTCTTCATGGAAAAGAATCATTTACCGCGGGGTATGAGCCTTGGTTGGTGAAATTTCCAAACACACAAGATGGTATCGATGCTGGTGCTATTGAGTATGTGTATGCCTTGATGGCAAAGCAGTCGGGCATACTAATGCCCGAAGTTCACTTGTTCTCAGCCCATGAAGGGCCGGGGTATTTTGCTGCCAAGCGGTTTGATCGAAATGGGGCTAATCGCTTGCATATGCATACTGCTAGTGGGTTGTTACATGCTGATTTTCGCTTTCCCTCACTTGATTACCAAGACTTGCTGAATCTTACATCCATGTTGACCAGGGATGTCCGGGAGGTAGAGAAAATGTATCGTCTTGCGGTATTCAACGTCCTGGCACACAATCGCGATGACCACGCGAAAAACTTTAGCTTCCTCATGGATGCACACGGGAAGTGGACACTTTCTCCGGCCTATGACCTTACCTTCTCCTCCGGCCCAGGAGGGGAGCAAAGTACTATGGTCATGGGGGAAGGAAAGTATCCTGATGTAGAGCATCTTCTCAGGCTGGGCCTTAATGCCAAGCTTTCGAAGCAGCAGATTGCTTCAATCATCGACCAGACTCGTACTGCAATCTCAGGGTGGAATACGCTTGCAAGGCAATATGGCGTGAGTAATGAGAATATATCCTTGATTTCCCAGAAGATCTGTCAGTAAATCCTAGCGGCAGAGGTCTTTCAGCCCTTCCCAGATCATGACCATCGCCATCGTATCCAATTCGCAGTACTTCAGAAGGGCCTTCTGTATTTCGCTACGTTCATAGTCTGACATCTCCTCAAATTGCATCCTTGCATATGCAGTGAGAGCTGCACCCCCTTCCCTGAGTTCATCATCACTGCTCAGAATTTCGAGATCCTTCTCAGAGACATCCTGGAACATCCTTGGTAGCAGCTTATAGGGGTCAGTTACCTTTCCTTCCTTAATCTTGACCCATTGCCAATCCTTGAAATTAGTACTCTTGATTCCTCCCTCCATCCCATAGATTGGCTTTGAGTATTTCTCTTGTAACAACGTTGAGCTATTCAGTATTGCCGGGAGTACCTGTTTGATGGAATTGGACCCCTTTGTAGCTGGATCATAATAGTAACGTTTCACAACTTCCCACAGATCAACCATATCTCTTTCTCCGCTCCACTGCTCAGAGGATTTGCCTGTTGCATGGGTGATGGTCTTGATGAAGCTTTGGAGTTGCGCTCTGTCAGTAATGGGGCCTGTATCAGAGGTGAGCTGCTGATAGATCAAATTGAGGAAAGTATTCTCATGATTGGAGTAGCGAAAAACACTTCCCTCATCATGTTCCAGTTGTTCTTTCAGTGCCCGTATGAACTCGTAATTGGGAAATACCCCTCTCTCTGTGTTCAGATACTCTCCAGCGTGTTCAACAGTACCGTCTTCACGAACGATATGATGGGAGAACTGAAAGGCAACTCCTTCATAGGGATGGAGACCTGCATTGAAGGGGATAGCAACCATGGTAGTCTCGAAGTCGATGAAGTGAAGGGGGAAAACCCAGCTCTCCATTTCTCTTTTCAGGTTTTCTCGATCAATCCAAGGAGAATCGTCTCTTGTTTTGTACTTTTGAATCTGCAGCCATTGTCGTTCACTCGCCGAGATCCCTGGTTTTGTATCGGGTTTTGGATGAATATCACCCTCACTGATGTCATCCATCTTGATGATACCGTCTTCGATCAGATTATCTTTTCTCCTGAAGTTCCAGACATCCAAGACAGTCTGGCATGCAAAGTCCTCATCGCTCCATCCAAGAACCTCTCTCCAGCACTCTTTCTTACCGCTCTTGAGATTCGATTCTTCATTGTCATCGGTAGTGTGGAACTCACATGCAGCGCATTTCGAGGCAATGGGGGTATGTATCTTTGTATCGGTACTATAGGAATCTGCCAAGAACTCAACATATTGGGAGAACTGCAGGGAGGTGTTATTGACTTCATGCTGACTCTGATAGATTCTCTCGCATTCAATGTCCACAGGTACGGTGCAGAGAATCGGGGGTGTTAGGTCATCCTGGGTAAGGGTATCTGCTATGGTGACACCCTTTCGTCCTGTTTCATCTTTGATGAGCCGGAACTTCTGGTTCAATCTATCGGTTGGGCAAACAGCAGATTTGTCAGCCATCATAAGATGTGCTGATATCTTATAGTGTGGGAAAGCTAGGGAAAGCACATACTTCTGGAAGGCAGCATCATAGAGATACGGCTTCCATTTTGCACTGATCGTTCCATCTCGGTTGGTAAAAGGATGTGGTTCTCTAGGATCGAATGATTTGGCCTTCACCTCATAGAGCCTGATTTGCTTGCCCTCTTTTACCAAGATATCGGCGCGTATAAAGAGGTTTCCGGTTGCAATGGCTGCTTCATAGAGTATGACACTATCAGCTTGTAGCAGCTCATTGGTTTCCTTGAGCGATTGCCCATAATCAAGACTCTTGATCTCATGACCACCTGGAAAATAGCATTTTGCAAGCTCCCCAACCTGAAATCCCCCATCTGCCAGGGCAAGCAGGAAGCTGTCATCAAGATTCTGGTTTGCATAGCACTCTTTCCCTGTATAGAAGAGCTTTGTTGGGCATTCAGTTGCCAGCTTGAATCGGGATTTTGTCAGATACCTTTCTCTTGCCATTCTCTTCCTCTCCATATGATTGTCACTGCATAGTATACAGCAGTCGAGTCAACGATACACAAAATCATTTGGTATGAATGAACAGGTTGCTTAGATGTAAATATTGACAAGACGGTGGTTCTAGCTCACGCTCTTGCTGAATACACCGGATAAAGGAGAACTATTCCTCATGGCTAATATCAACAACAAGAAAAACAACATACCCCGTAGGCATTTACTCAGTGGGTCACAGGCGCGCCAGGTTCTGAACGAACTGGCAGAGAAAGATGCAACTATTGCCAAGGAAATTGAGAGACTTTCAGCCATGGTTTTCAATGACGTGTCGGTGGATCAGGTTGCCTCTTCGGTATTCCTGGCACTTGATGGTATCGACGTTGAAGAGTGTTGGAATGCATCGGGTAAGCAACGGGGAGGGGGCTATCGAGATGAGTTTGATGTTGCTGATGAGATGATTATGGATGCTTTGCATCCCTTCACACATCAAATTGAGGTGTTTTACCAAGCAGGAGAATATGCTGCAGAACAGGAGTACCTGCATGGGGTGCTTTTAGGGATCTATCAGTTAATAGAGGATTCAACTTCCGAATTCTTTGACAACTATATGGAAGACTATCCCGAGGAGTTAAAGCAGGAGTTGATTGATAACTGGAAGAAGAGGCATCCAAATGATGAGGATGGGTTACAGAAGCTCAATACCTTCATAGAGAAGCATTGCCCTGCTTGGAGCACGGAAGGTACTGAGCTATGAGAGTTGTGTTTGGTTTTTCTTGCTAGTGACCATAAATAGAAAAATTCGCTATGCAAGACAAATTATCAATTTTATCGTTAAAAGTACGCCATAGCGAACAAATATACATAGTTATAAGGAAAAGTACTCTATGGAAGACACACAGCCAGGAGGAATCAGATGGAGAGAGCTTACCACTCTCGAATGAGAAAGTCCTCCAGATGCATAATCTGAATCCCGTTTTCATTCCCTTCCGCTAAGTCATCAAACGTTACAACCCACTTGGGGTAGTGATCCTTTATTTCCATAAGGTTGCCTATCTCTCTGTTTGATGTCTCCGGAAGATTTCTGCAGACTTGGATATAGAGCCTCTCTTCTTGCTTTTCAGCGATAAAATCAATTTCCTTGGTACCATTCTTTCCAATGTAAACAGTAAAACCTCGCCGTCTGAGCTCTAGATAGACGATATTCTCCATCATGGAAGCAAGGGATGTAGCGTTATATCCCATCAGACAGTACTTGAGAGAAGAGTCTGCAAGGTAAAATTTTTCTTGGGTTTTCAAAACCATTTTTCCCTGTAAGTCATATCGTTTGCACCGATAAATAATGAAAGCCTTTTCCAACCAGTCCAGATAATCATAGATGCTCTCCACACTCAGTTTCCGTCCTTCATTCTTAAGGAACCTAATAATTGCATGAGCAGAAAATGTTTTTCCTACATTTTCAATCACGTAGAGGACTGTACGATTGAAAAGGTCTTGGTTTTTAATCTGATGACGACGAGCAATATCATTCATTACAACCGAATTGTAGATGCCTTCCACAATCTGATAGATTGTTTCTTGAGAGAAATCTGATAGTGCGGTAACAGGAAAACCGCCGCCCTTGATGTATGCAACCAGCAATTCTCTTTGGGTGAGTGTGCTCATCGATTTGAAACGGAGATACTCTCGGAAAGACAAGGTATATACAGGGATTTCAATATACCTCCCAGAGAGATAGGAAGAAATTTCCGAAGACATCAACCTGGAATTTGATCCAGTTATATAAATATCTACTGCATATTTCTCAAATATATCGTTGACTGCCTTCTCCCAACCTTCAATCTCTTGAACTTCATCAAGCAAAAGATAATATGTGGTATCTGTACGTATCTGCTGTATCAAATCTTTATACATATGTACTGCGGTGAAACCTTCATCAATTTCCATCTGTGTATACCGTCGATACACAATGGAATCATGAGGAACGTTTTTTTGTATCAATAATTTGCTGAACATTGAAAATATAGTAGATTTTCCAGATCGTCTGATACCTGCCAGAATCTTTACTACAGGTACGTTGATATAAGATTCCAAGGTAGACAAGTACGTTGGCCGGGGTACAATAGTATCTTTCATATACCTATTATACTCGACAATTATCTAAGAATCCATAGTTTTTATCGAATATAGATAAAAACTATCATAAAATACAAAGTTTTTACTAAATATAAATAAAAAGTATTATAGTTGAATTAGTGTTGCCACACGTATCTCCCAAAGATTGTAAATCCTTGGGAGATACCTATGTCTCTACCGCTTATTCCTCTCCTTGAAATCCTTCTTGATCTTCTTGTTCCAATCTCTAGGAACTGCCGATTCACAACGATAGTGGGAGACTGCCTCACTCATTACCGCGAAGTTCAATTGTATGCCTTCAGTATCGGCAATGAAATCCTGTGCGCGGTCTGGGGGAATACCTACGTCCTCGGCCGCAGTCTCTGCATCAATGTTTGCCCCAAGGTAGATGAACTCCCACCCAAAGCTCTCCCGCTCTCTCTTGATCATCTCTCTAACCTTTTTCCTGGTATACTCCCTACTTGCGTTCTCCATTCCATCGGTAATGATGAGAAAGATCACACGTTCTGCCTGGTATGCTGGAGCTGTCGTTCTCTGAACCTGCACAATCTTGGAAATTGTTCTTCCAATGGCGTCATATAGCGCAGTAGAGCCGCCGACAAAGTACTCCTTCTCTGTTATTGCGCTTACTGCCTCGATAGGAATACGGTCATGGAGCAGTTCATAATTGTTGTCAAACAGCACGGTCGTGATATTGCACGGGCTCTGAAGAGCCTGCTGTTCGGTTAACATGGCATTGAAACCACCAATCGTGTCACGCTCGAGTCCATGCATCGAACCACTACGGTCAAGAATACAAACAAATTCAGTCAATCCCTTTTTCATATACATCCTCCAATACTGATCTATACGTATTGATAGCCTGAAAAAGGGAAGGGATGGTCGCCCGGAAAGCGACAATTACTGTGAGCCAAGCAGAGGTTGGTCGTAGGAGAAGAGTACTTCGTTGATCTCAAGGATCTTGTAGTGCTTATGTACAATGAAATATTCGATGATAACATCGAAAATACTACTGTGAGAAAGTGCATAGCCCGCTTTTTCCAGAAGATTGTCAGCCTCATCAAGCGTAAGCTCCAATGCTATTGCCAGGCCTATTACCGTACGTTTGCTGGGTACATAGCCACCCCCTGTTCGAATCTTTGAGAAGAGTTTTCGGTCGATGTTCGCCTTCTTGTAGACCTCAACCTCTGTTTTTCCTTTAATTTGTATCAGGGTTCTCAGGGAGTCTGAGAAGGGTTCATCGAGATTGGAGAGAACGTGCTCAAGATTTGGTTCATGGAGGGTAGATCGGCTCTCTTCCAATTCCATCGCTTCGATGGCAAGCAGCTCACGGACTTCCTTGTGTTTCCTGAGGTAATGCTCGTCGATATAGTGTTCAATAGAGGTATGAAGCTTTGTCCCCGCAAGGAGAGACTCCTTGTCAAACAGCACCAGAAAAACAGTGATCTCATGTTCTGCAAGAAAGTCTTCAATGGTAGACCTTGCAACCTCTATTGCTTCTTGTTTCGGGTAGCCAAAGATACCACTGCTGATCAGGGGAAAGGCAATTGATGAACAGTGGTGTTCTACTGCAAGCAGGAGACTGTTATGGTAGCACTGCTGAAGCAGGTCTCTCTCCCCGCTTTTCCCGTCATGATAGACGGGGCCCGCAGTATGAATGACAAATCGAGCAGGAAGGGCAAACCCAGGGGTGATGACAGCCTCCCCGGTCTTGATCGGGGAGAGCGGGAAACACGCTTCCGTCATCTCGTGTACACCTGCTGCTTTAAAGATTGCTCCACACACTCCACCGCCCATCAGCAGCGCAGTATTGGCAGCATTGACGATGGCATCAGTTTCCATCTTGGTTATATCATTACGTACGAGAAAGAATGGCATGGTGCTACTCCTTGCTATTCAGAGTACCACGGATTTCAAGAAGTACGAAATGTGTTGTTTCCGTCAAGGTGAGGAGCATGGTCTATACAGAGAGAGATGCAAAGCTTATATCCTCAGCCATTTCATTGTATAGTACACCCCCTGTACCAGGGAATCATAACAAATACAGCTCGTGTTCAATGAAGATATCCACCAGATCAGCATCAAACTGGGTCCCTGCATTTATCTTGAGTTCTTCCACTGCAAGCTCTGTAGGAAGGGCGGAGCGGTATGCACGACTGCTGGTCATGGCATCGAATGCATCAGCAAGGCTTACAATCTTGACATCCAGGGGGATATCCTTACCCTCCATGTTGTCTGGATAGCCTCGTCCATCAATTCTCTCATGGTGGGAACGGATGATCGGGATATACTGCTTGAATGATGGAATGTGGGTAATAATACGCACCCCGGCCTCAGGGTGCGTCTTGATAAGCGAGTATTCTTCTCCTGTGAGTTTCCCATTCTTGTTCAAAATCTCCTCAGGGATGCTGATCTTGCCGATATCATGCAGGAGGGCACCTCCTTCAATTACCTGGAGTGTCTCTTCATCCAGGTTCAAGGCCTTTGCCAAGGCGACAGAGAGTGTCCTGACCCTGTTGCAATGGCCTTTCGTGTAAGGATCCTTCTGTTCGATGGTCTCACTGAAGGCTTCAAGGGTGGCTATGGTTGAGCGCTGCAACGTATTTTTCGTTCGTCTCAGCTCTGCCTCAAGTTTCATCCTGATGGCATGATTCTCGTCATCGATCTCTTTCTGCCTCTGTGCTTCATCCGATTTCTCCAATACCCGGTTAATACAGGTGTAGAGCTCTTCCTGGCGGATCGGCTTGGTGAGGTAGTCTACTGCACCCAGCCTGATGGCCTTCATGCCAGTATCGAGGTCGTTGAATGCTGTAAGCATCACAACGGGGATGGAGGGGTATCTCCTTGCAATTCGCTCAAGGATTTCAAAGCCAGTGAGTCCCGGCATCTTGATATCCAGCAACATCATGTCTATTGGGGTGGGCGTATTGGAAAGCATGTGAAGCAATTCATTACCGTTCTCACAGGTGGTTACCTCATACCCAGCTTTTTTCAGCATAATCCGTAGAATCTTTCGGATAGCAGGATCGTCATCAGTTGTTACAATATGTCTAGTCATCTCGAGCATCTCCGTGGTGCAAGGTTAGCGGGGAATCAAGAAAGGCGTAGTCTTCTTATACTCACCGTACTGGGGGAACATCTTAGGAAACAGTACTCGATCCTCTAGGGTTACAAGCGCAAAATTGCACAACGTGTAGCCTGCAAGGACCAAAGTAATTGGAGTATACCAGAAGAAGAGGGATGCGGAAACATTGAAAAAGGAAAACCAGAGAAAACCTGGATGACGACAAATTGTATAGGTGCCACCGGTATAAAGGCTTCCACTTTTACTGCTTTTCAAAGGGATTTCCACTAGAACGGAGTAGATCAATAGGGTAGCATTGGCTGCCATGATAAGTAAAAGGAGTACCTTGAAGGTAGGGTGGTGAGGGCTTTCAAATCGTGAGAATAGAAACAGGAAGGGTAGGGCTGTCACAAAAAAGCCAAAGTACAATAGCCTGCTGATACGGTAATAACCCTTCAACAATGCTACATCATACAAGGCTGCAAGCAAATATCCACTGGCTCCAAGCAAAAATAGTTTGAAAAACTCCATAAATTACCACTATACTAATACAAATTGTCTCCAAATGAAAGTAAAATTGAGGAATCCCCATGATCATTGATGTTTCCACCATTATCCCCGCCGTGGCGTTCGTTCTGTACGTGTCCTTTGTTATCTTTGGATTTCTCCAGTACCAGAAAGATCGCTTCTATTGGTCATTCCAACTCTATATGATCTTTGTGGCCATCTGGAGCTTCGGTTCCTTGATGATGCACCTCAACAGTCATATGCTCACACCGATCTTCTGGAACCGTATCATGCTTATCGGCCTCCTGAGTGTCCCCTATGCACTGTGCAACTTCATTGTGGATATCCTGGAGATCAAGAACAAGTCTATCAGGTTGTTCCTTAAGCTGAGTTATCTGCTGCTTATTCCCCTCATGTACCTTAACTTCACCGGAAACATTGTAAGCGATGCTGGTTTCACCAGTGACAATATTTTTTACTATGAATTAGCTTCCGGATCGATGAGTGCTTATTCACTAAGCTATGCATACCTCATCCTTACACTGGTAATGCTCCTGGTTGCCAGCAAGAAACGGAGTCTCCATAACTTCCAGAAAAATCTGCTGCTTCCCTTGGTCGGTGTGGTGATCATGCTGGTGGGTATTTTCATGAACGTCTTTCCCGAGCTCGGTCGGTACCCGATTGATATCTTCGCAGCAACCATCAATGCAGTCCTGCTTTTTTACACCATCTATAAATACCAGTTGATCAACTACTCGCGCCTTGGCTTGTCCATTATCTACTCAACCCTGCTTGCCATAGCCGCTTCGGTCATCTATTACGCAATTATCAGCTTCATCAAGCTGTTCAACAGTGAATTCGCTCCAGGGAATATCTTCCAGCTCTCTTTCATTCTTGGTGTTGCCACAGTCCTTATCATCCATCCGCTGAGAAACATCATAGCGTACTGGGTGGATAATGTGCTTATCCCAAAGCGACACCCCTACCAGACCACCATCAGGAACCTCAGTAAACGACTCACCACCATCGTCAATCTGCACCAATTGGGCAAGGAAGTGGTGGAGAATCTCCGTTCTGGGCTGAAAGCTGAGTGGGTCATCTTTATCGCACGTCGACTTGATGATGAGAGCCGCTTCTTCCTCGTTGCAAACAACAACTGCCCAACAGAGAGAGCTGTTGGACAGGATATTCTCTTCTCCTTCCCTGCAAACATTGAACAGAAACTCAGCGTCTGCAGACAGGAGAATTTCTCATCGGTCATCAGTGTGAACCCGGATGAGGAGCGCCTCTCGGTTAGTGATTTCCTGCCGGTCAGTGATGTCATGATTCCTCTGGTGTTCCGTCATCAGATTGCAGGCTATATTCTTATTGGGTACGGACAGTCCAATGTCCTGATCAGTGAGATAGAACGTGAAGCCTTGGAAATTCTTGCTTCCCAAAGCAGCCTCTCCCTGGAGAATGCACTCTCATTTGAAAAACTCAGGATCCAGGGTGATGAACTGACGATGAGCAAGAACAAGCTTGAGGCTATCTTCAATGGGATTGCCTCTCCCGTCTGTTTGATCGATATCGACTATACCATCCAGGAAGTGAACACCGCCGCAGTCAGTTTTGTCGGACAGAAGCGAGAGCGCCTGATCGGAAGCAAGTGTTATCGTGCCTTGTTTGGGCGTAGCCGACCTTGCCCGTTCTGCCAGGGGTTGGAATGCTTGCATACCGGGGTGATGCATGAAACAGAGGCTGAGGAGCGGGAACGAATTTTCTCCTTCCAGTTTCACTCGGTCCGTTCAGCAGATAAATCCAAGAGTGTATTCATTGAGATCCTCAATGATATCACCGAACAGAAACACATGCAGGAGGAGCTGGTCCGTACCGAGAAAATGGCCGGGATCGGTACACTGGCAACCGGAATAGCCCATGAGTTGAACAATCCTCTTGCAGGGATCGTGGGAACCGCGGAGATCATGTTGGATGAGTTGGAGGAGAGTAATCCCCACTATGAGTACGTGAATGATATTCTCAGCTACTCCAAGACTGCCAGTGATGTTATCAAGGAGCTCTCCATCTACAGCAGAAGGGAGGAAGTGAAAGAGACCCAGGAGGTGGAACTGATCAGGGTACTGGAGTTCTCCCTTCGACTTGCTCAACGCGGTATCGACTCACAGAATATCGAGATAAAGCGCAACTACCACGCCCTTCCCTTTATTCAAGCAAATGAGGGGGAGTTGCAACAGCTCTTCCTCAATCTTATCGTCAACGCCTTCCAGGCAATGGATGGCAAGGGAACCTTGACGCTCAGTTGCGTTGAACAGGATGATTTTGTGCAGGTGAAGGTTGCTGATACAGGTTGTGGTATCCCTGAAAAGCATATGGGCCAGATCTTCACTCCATTCTTTACCACAAAGGCTCCAGGAAAGGGTACAGGGTTGGGCCTTGCCAACTGTTACAGCATCGTGGACAAGATGCGTGGGAGAATCCGTGTTCGTAGTGAAGTAAGAAAGGGGTCTGAGTTTACTGCAATATTCCCTCTCAATGAGGAGAGCAAGGAAGTCATCAAATTCTCCTTGGTGGAGGACCACCATGGGATGAATGATGTCTTCTTCATCCAGAGGAAGGTATTGGTGGGCGAGAAGGGGTATATCGAGGAGTCAATCCACCGAAAAGTGGATGAGAAGGCGATGCATATTCTTGCATTCAAGGGATTGCAACCCGTTGGAACAGTCTCCCTGATGACCAGCGAACATTTTTGGCCGCTGCCTATTTCCAAGTATTTTGATATTGAGCCGGTTCTGAATACGAAGAAGTGTGCTGAAATCATTCGCCTTGCAGTGCTTCCTGAGATGCGGAACACCTCTGCTTCAATCGGTCTGATCATCCTGGTTTTCCTGCTGGCTCGTGCAGTAGGTGTAGAGGAGCTGATCATAGACGTGTTTGCTGACGATACCAAGACCAAGAAGCTGTACAAGAAGTTTGGGTTTGTGGAGGTGGGATCCTATAATTCCCCGTCCGAGGTAACGGTGTTGGTCTTGCAGAGCAAATCCACCTTGGAGAAGGATAGATCGCAGCTCAGACACTTCGTCCGTCCCCTCTTTCAACGTCTGAGGACGATGTTCGACCTCGGCCCGTATAACCAGGCGGTGCATCAGGAGATGGATAGGATTCTTAGTGCCGACTCCGAGGAAGAATCAGAAGAGCAGATTGGTTGATCAGGTACTGGATCGTTGAACCAGGCTGACGGGGAGCACAATGCGGCTTTGCCTCTCTGTACTCTCCCAGCCAACAATGGTCTGGATTGCCTGTGCGCAGAGCTCTTCAATCGGCTGATGGATTGTAGAGAGTGCCGGGCTCAGGAGCCGGGCAAGATCAACATCATCAAATCCGATGACCTTTACTTCTGTTGGGACACACAGTCCACGCTTGTGGCAGATCTGGATGACTTGGGCGGCAATGACGTCACTTGATGCAAAGACCCCATCGATGGCGGGATTGTCAGTGAAGAGTGTGTTGATCAGGTCTGCATAATCAAGCTGGTTGAACTGTCGTTTGCTTGCCTGTACCACATGAAAGGAAACTGAAGCCTCCTCACACCTCTGGGTGAACCCCTGTACGCGCTCCTCGCTTGACCTCCCTCCATTAATCATGACCAGATGCTTACACCCCTGGGAGAGCAAATGCTCCGCAGCGAGGCGACCACCCATACCATTGTCACACAGAACAGCTGGTACTGAGGGGCTGATGGAGCGCTCCAGGGTAACCACTGGAAGATTGACGAGAGAGCTGACAGCATTCCTGCTTTGGGTACAGAGAATGATTCCGGCAACCTTGTTTGCCTTGAGCATGTCGATGTACTCGGCTTCCTTTTGTGCGTTGCGTTGTGCATTGCAGACAAGGAGTTTCAAGCCAAGGATGGAGGCATGGTATTCCAAGGCGTTGATAACCTCGCTGTAGTAAGGATGCAAGAGGGAGGGGACGATAACCCCAAGCAAGGTGGTCTGCTTCTGGGCAAGGGAACGAGCTACCTCGCTGGGATGGTAATCCAGCTCCTGCATTGCCTGACGCACTTTCTCCTTTGTTTTCTCACTTAAATAGCCACGGTTGTTCATGACCCTGGATACGGTGGTGACGGTAACGCCTGCTTTAAGGGCAACATCCTTGATCGTAGGCATATTATAGCCTCATCAGGGTATGATCCCCTTCCTCAATCGTGAAGGAGTAGGATGCGAAGTCAGCGTTCAGGGTTATGGCTCTTCCCCTGTGTTCCCAGGTGATGATCAAGTGTTCTTCATCAGTGGGCTCCTCCATCTGGAAGATGCCATCAAAGGCGGGGTGGGAGGAGCGAAGTTCCATCAACAGACGGAGAGCAACCACCACCGGTCGCTGGACCGCCTCATCAACCTCTTCCTTGGTGTAATAATGCCGGTTGATGTTTCTCCCTTCCTTGGTCTTTTCAAGCAGTTCCAGGTCATTGCTTCCTGCGAGCATTCCCACATAGTAGATCTGAGGAATGCCTGGACTGAAGAACTGGACTGCCCTGGCAAGCAGGTATGCACGGTCATCTTCTCCCAGGGCGGAGTAGTAGGTGCAGTTGATCTGGTAGATATCAAGGTTGTTGTACGTTTCGCTGTTGTAGATTCTCTTGACATTCGCCCCATGATCGTAGAGATGTTCCTTGGTTGCATCAATCTCCTCATCAGGGAGAAGGCCATAGACATCCACCACGCCGATTCCATCATGGGTGTCGAGTGTGGTGTATTGGTTTCTGGGACAGATGGCAAACCAGTTCTTCAGGTACTGGGTCTGGTGGAAGTAGAGAGCATGGAGCATCAGCATAGGCAAGGCGAAGTCATAGACAGGGTAGCTATGGCTGGCAAGCTTGAGCTGGATGGAGTAGTGTTCATGGATTTCAGGCAGTACATCAGAGCCATATTTCTCGACTACGCTCCGACATTTTGCCAGTAGCTGCCAGGTCTCCGGCTCTACAAAGAAACAGTCTGTGTCCTTCTTTTTGAATGCGTAGGCAAACGCATCCAGGCGAACGATCTTTGCTCCATGCTGGGCAAGCCTCGCAAGATTTGCTTCCATGAAGGATTCTCCCAGATCAGTCTGTACGTTCAAGTCAATTTGTTCTTCACTGAAGGTGCACCAGAGTTTCCTTTTCTCACCACCGGAGAAGGTAACCGTTTCATAGGGGTCCTTTGGTTTTCGCTTGTAGATCTTCTGGATTTGCTCCTCAGTGGGTTCTCCTCCCCAAAAGGTCTCGTAGTCAATGAAGTAGTCCTTGCTCGGAGAGTCAGGGCCTTCGGCGAGATACTCCTTCAGTAATGGGCTCTTGGCAGAGATATGGTTGATCATATAGTCGAAGACCAGGTCGTAGGTTTCTGCAAGGTGGTCGATATCTTTCCAGGAGCCAAAGGTAGGGTCTACCTCTTCATAGGTGTATGGTGCAAAGCCCCTGTCCCCTGAGGAGGGAAAGAAAGGGAGGATATGCAGTGAGGTCAATGCCTTGCTGAAATGTTTGGACAGGATGGTATCCAAGTCGGAAAGATTTGATCCCATTGAGTCGGGATAGGTGATAAGCATGACTCCATTCTTCATAGCTTCCTCCATCTGGTTTGAGACTTTACTATGCAATACCGTATGGTATATGTCAAGCGTTTGACATATTTTCAATATTCAATTTTTCAGGTAGTGTAGCGCGTACGATTTTACAAGAAGGGTGATGGATAGGACTCAGTAAACTATGGCTTTTAGTGAACTATCTGTATTTCCCAAAACATATTCCTTGACCGAGAGCAAAGAAGTGTAAAAAAGTTCTTGACAGAATTCTTATATAGGGTAAGATTGTTGCATGCAATAAAGAATAGTTGCATGCAACAATTATACCGTGCTACATGGTGTGGCACACTCCTAAGGAGGAGACAATGAAGAAACTGTTGATTTTAGCTGTCATTCTCATGCTTGCTTTCCCTGTACTTGCTAACGGGACGCAGGAAGAGGCTATTGACGCGTATCCCTCGCGGAATGTAAGGGTTATCATCCCTTGGTCCGTTGGTGGAATGACTGATGTTCTGACCCGTCCTGTGGCCAGCCACCTTGAGAAGCAGTTTGGGGTACCCTTTGTTGTTGAGAACAAACCTGGTGGTGGCGGTGTTGTAGGATCACTGGAAATTGAAGAGTCCGCCAATGATGGCTATGTCATTGGAACCACTTCCATGTCCACGGTCTCTGCAAAGTATGTCTCTCCGGTATACCCAGACATCCACAATGTTGAGTTGATCAGCCAGGTCATCACCATCCCTGCAACGGTTACCGTCAATGCTGACAGCCCATTCATGACCCTGCAGGACTTGCTGGACTATGCAAAGGCCAACCCTGGAAAGCTTAAGAATTCCAACTCTGGTTCCGGTGCAAGTGCACATATCTATGCCTCTTACTTTGAAGCCATGGCTGGCATCAAAGTGAATCATATCCCGTATCCTGCTTATGCAGAAGCGGTAACAGCACTTCTGGGTGGACATGTTGATATGACCAACATCCCACTTCCAGACCTCTCTGCACACGTTGATTCTGGTGCATTGAGACTGCTTGCAATTGCATCTGCTGAGCGTCACCCTTCCTATCCTGATGTACCTACCCTCAAGGAACTTGGTATTGATGTAGTAATGGGTAACTACAGTGGTTTTGTTGCTCCCAAGGGCACCGATCCTGAGAAAGTGAGAATTCTTGACGAGGCAATCGGCAAGGCCATGCAGGACGAGACCATCCGTAAGTTCTTGATCGATGCTGGTTATCAGCCTGTCTACCTTGACCGTAATGAGTTCAAGACGGTTATTGCAGATGCTGAGAAGCAGCTTGAGTTCTTGGTCAATGAGCTCGGTGTTGAGTTTGTTGATGACTGATCTGTCTTGAAGACGGAGTAATGAGATATATCGTCCTCAAGCATCGATTGGGGACGATATTTAATGCTAATCTACAGATATTTGGAGAAGTAGATGACTAAAAAAAACATGGATATCCTGGCAGGAATCGGGTTCTTCGCATTTGCAGGCCTGCTTTTCATCGCAGCTGGGTTCATGCCTACCCGTGAAGGTGGCATTCCTGCACTCAATACAGGGTTTTATCCAAGAATGCTTTCCATCATCCTTGCTGTCTTGTCAGTATTGATGATCATTGAAGCTATCCGCAAACAGTATGTACAGAAAGACGTTGAAGCATGGTGGACCACCAAGGCTGCTTTCTCCCTCTTCGCTGTTACGCTTATCCTGCTGGTACTGTACCCCTTTATCATGAAATTTCTTGGCTTTGCCACTGCAAGCCTGATCTTCATCACCACACTCACCTGGATGTTGAGTGACAAAGCACACCGCAGACCCTTGGTTATCGGGGGAATCTCCCTTGCGCTGACTGTAATCGTCTATATCATCTTCAAGATGGTACTTGCCATCCCCTTCCCACAAGGGATGTTGATCTAACACAAAGAGGATTTCATCATGGAATTGTTTTCAATGGATTTATATCTTTCGGGATTGCAGCAATTTACCAACCCAGCCATGTTCCTTTCCTCCTTCCTGGGGGTATTGGTAGGAATTGTGTTCGGAGCCTTGCCAGGCCTTACTGCAACCATGACCATTGCCGTATTCATCCCCTTTACCTTTGGGATGTCACCCTATATCTCCTTTGCCTTCTTGTTGGGGCTGTATACCGGAGCTGTGTATGGAGGGTCGATCTCGGCCATCCTGATCAACATCCCGGGAACACCTTCAGCTATCGCAACCAGTCTGGACGGATATCCGATGAGCCAGGCCGGGCGTGCAGGAGAGGCCATCGGTATTTCCACGATTAGTTCCACCATTGGGGGATTCCTCAGTGTGTTTGTCCTGATGTTTGCAGCACCGGCCATTGCCAGTGTTGCCCTGAAATTCAGTGCAGAAGAATATGTAGGGATTACCCTTATCGGACTAAGTATCATTGCAATCATCTCACCTGGTTCCACCATCAAGGGGCTGATCGCCGGTGTTATCGGTCTGATCATCGGAATTGTAGGCTTGGACCCCATCACCGGATATCCCCGGTTCATAATGGGGCAGGCAGAGCTGTTGGAAGGAATCGACTCAATCCCGGTTATGATCGGTATGTATGGTCTCTCTGAGATGCTGGTGCAGATCTCCAGCGCCGAATACAAGGTAACCGTTGAACAGAAGTTGAGTAAGATTGTTCCTCCCTGGAAGGATATCAAGAGAATATTTGGTACAGTAGTGCGATCTTCCTTTATTGGAGTATTGATCGGTGCGCTCCCTGCAGCTGGTGGTTCCATTGCTTCCTTGGTCGCCTATGGACAAGAGAAGCGTCTGGGTAAACGCCGAGACTTGCTTGGTACCGGTATTATTGAGGGAATTGCGGCTCCGGAGGCTGCAAACAATGCAAGCACCGGTGGTGCCTTGATCCCCATGCTTACCCTCGGTATCCCAGGGGATGCGATGACCGCAGTCTTGATGGGTGGCCTTATCATCCAGGGACTTCGTCCAGGTCCTCTGTTGTTCCAACAGCAGATGCCGTTCGTCTCCTCAATTTTCATCAGCTTGCTGCTCTCGGTAGTCTTTATGTGCATCCTCGGCTTGCTTGGTGCACGCGTATATGCAAAGCTGATCAGCTTCCCGAAGAAGTATCTCATCCCAGCCATCCTGGTATTTGGGTTGGTCGGTAGCTATGCCATCAGCAACTCAATCTTTGATATCTGGGTACTCATCATCAGTGGTTTGGTCGGGTTCCTCTTCAGGAAGATCGGCTTGCCCATTGCACCGATTATTCTTGGAATGATCCTCGGACCCTTGTTTGAGAGCAATTTCAGACGTGCCTTGATGTTGAATGAAGGCAATTGGGCTACATTTGTCCAGAGACCTATCAGCCTGTTCTTCCTGGTTGTTGTGGTGGTGGTACTTGCCGGCCCAGTAGTCATGAAGAAACTCAAGAATATCATTACAAATACCAAGGGAGTATAACGTATGCTTGATACGAATAGTATATTGCTCAGTTCACTGAAAATTGGAAATCGTACTGCACAGAACCGCTTTGTTGCCCAACCAATGGAAGGGAATGACGGGGAAAATGGAGCAGTATCAGAGCGCGCAATCAAGCGCTATACACAGCTTGCAGAGGGGAAGTGGGGTGTCATCGTTATTGAGGCACTTGCAGTAAAAAGTGATGCCTTGGCAAGAAAGAACCAGATGGTGATCAACAGAGAACACCTTCCGGGATTCAAGAAGCTGGTTTCAGAGATGAAAAAGGCCGACCCCAATGCCCTGATTCTTTTCCAGATCACCCACTCAGGACGCAAGAGTGGCAAGGACTTTTCCCAGCCAACTGCCTTGTATGATCCAGCACCCCATGAGCACTTGCTCACCACCGAGGAGATTGATGAAATACAACGCCTGTTTGTGGAAGCAACCCTGCTCGCAGAAGAGGCAGGTGCCGATGGTGTGGATTTCAAGATGTGCCATGGGTACTTCGGGTGTGAATTGCTTCGTCCTGCAAACCAGAGAGATGACAAGTGGGGAGGTTCCTTCCAGAACCGTACCCGATTCCTCTCTGAGTCTGTGAAGGAACTGAAGACCCGTCTGAAGAACAAGGACTTCATCCTTGGCAGCAGAATCAGCTACTGGGAAGGGATCAAGGGCGGATGTGGCACAAAGAGCGCTGATGACGCGGTGGAAGATCTAAATGAGATGGACGAGGTGATCCGGCTTATGGTCAACCTTGGCCTGGATTATGTGAATGTCTCAGCAGGAATTCCTGGGGTAACCAGTGAAATCACCCGACCGACTGCAACCTCCAAGTGGTTTTATCTTCACCAGTTCAGGTATGCCCGAAGGGCGAAAGCCTTGGTCGGGGATGCAATGAAGGTGTTTGGTTCTGCCTATTCTGTCCTCAAGGAAGAAGCACTTCCCCTTGCAGAAGAGAACTTGCAGAACGGGGACACAGACTTCGTAGGTTGGGGAAGACAGACACTTGCTGACCCACTATTCCCGAAACGCCTTGCTCTGGGGGAGCAGGTGGATTATTGTAAACTTTGTTCGGGCTGTTCAAAACTCATGGTGAAACAGGAGAAGGTGAAGTGCATCATCTACCCTGTGATAAAAGAATAGGTGATTGATGGCATGACAAAGCGAGTAACGGTATATGATATTTCGAAACGGCTGGGACTTAGTCCCAGTACCGTTTCGAGGGTACTCAACAACTCTTCCCTCATCAGTACAGAGAAGAAGGAACTCATCCTTCGTACTGCAGAAGAGATGGGGTACCAAAAACGAGCAATCAAACGACAGAAAGGACGGGCAATTATCAATATCCGCCTGTTTCTGCCCAAGACCCAGTTCAGTTACATCCATCTCTTCTATGATGTGGCTGAATTGATCGAAGGTATCCAGCATGGATTCGGCGAAACTCGTGTGAATATCATTACCAGCTTGAATGATGGCGATCTCTCGCTCTTCGACTCCAAGAAACTTGGGGACATCGATGGGTGCATTTTCGCATTCACCAAACCCTCTGATGCCCTTGAGGAACTTCTGGAAGACCGTTCTGTCCCGTTCATCCTTCTGAACCGTTCAAACCCTGAACATAACTATGTGTTGGTGGATAACCTGGTCGGTATGGACGCCTTGGTGAATGCGATGTACAAGAAGCGGGGGGAATCCCTCAAGCCTTGTTACGTCGGTTTTTCAAAACTTCCTTCGGTAAGTGAACAACGTGAGATGGGAGTCTATAAAGGGTGCCAGGCCCGTAATATTCCCTTTGACCGTGATAAGGATGTGATTATGGTGGACTCTCTCACCGAACTACGTGAGAAAGTACTGCCCGCAATAGAGGAGCACTCCTATAACGGGGTTTTCTGCTTCAACGACCTTATGGCTGTTTCTCTCTACCAAACTGCTTTGAGAAGAAATTGGAGGGTACCTGACCTGTTTTCCCTCACAGGATTTGACAACTCCCCCATGTTGCAACTATTGGACCAGAGGATCGACACTATTGAGTTCTCACTCCTGAAATTGGGAAAAGAAGCGGGGATGTGGTTGAACGGTCGCATTATCAATCGTTTGGATAATGCAATACAGAAAGCCTTGGAAGGGGACTATATCGTAGGAGAAACAATCTAGATGGTTGATGCAAGTGAACAATATCTATTCCAAGGGTACGCTCTTCCTGTATATCAAACGGGTGTCTTGATCATAGGCTCTGGTGCAGCCTCCCTCTCTTGTGCCATTCATCTGCATCGAATGGGATGCAGCGAGATGCTTATTGTTACCGATAATCGTAATGGGGGTACCAGCCGTAATACCGGGAGTGACAAACAGACGTACTATCGCCAAAGTGATGCCAGCCATGTTCCCGATTCCCCCTACGCGATGGTGGAGTCATACATCCGTGGTGGTGCTACCCATGGGGATATTGCATTTATTGAAGCCCAGAACTCTCTCCGTGCATTCTATAACCTGGTCTCGTTGGGGATGGAATTCCCTCACAACCGCTATGGTGGATACACCGGGTATAAAACCGACCATGACCCAAGTTCCAGAGGGATATCGCTAGGTCCCTATACTTCCAGAGAGATGGTAAGGGTCCTCAGTGCTGAAGTCCAAAGAAATGGTACACCATTGTGGGACCAGTGTGATGTAGTGCGCCTACTTACTGATGAGAATGATCAGATGGTGGGAGCCGTCATTCTGGACAAGACGAAATTGCAAGAGGAAAACCATGGTCTGTCAGTTATTCTTGCCGACCATGTGGTCCTGGGAACCGGTGGACCTGCAGGGTTTTACGCCTCTTCAGTTTATCCAAGGGTTCACGTGGGAAGCATTGGTCTTGCCATGGAGATCGGAGCAGAAGCAGCAAACCTGACTGAGTCCCAGTTTGGTATTGCAAGCATCAAGTTCAGATGGAACCTCTCGGGAAGTTACCAGCAGGTACTTCCTCGTTATTACAGCACTGACAGGGAAGGGAATAATCCTGAAGATTTCCTCTCTCCCTACTTCTCCTCTTGGGAAGCTTTGACCAATGCAGTGTTTCTCAAAGGCTACCAGTGGCCATTCGATGCAGCAAAGATTCCTGATGAAGGATCTTCCTTGATCGATTTGTTGGTCTACCAGGAGACACAGGTGAAGGGAAGACGTGTTTTCATGGATTTCCGTGAGAACCTTAGTGGGAAGAGCGAATGGTGTGACTTTTCCAAAACATGTGTTGCTTCCAGTGCCTTGGGGTACCTGCAGACATCCGGAGCTTGGGCTGAAACTCCCTATGAACGGCTCCAGTTGCTCAATCAGGCTGCAATTGACATGTATGCAAGTAATCATATCGATCTCTCCAAGGACACCCTTGAGATTGATGTATGTGCACAGCACAACAACGGTGGACTTGCTGCCGATATCTGGTGGGAGTCCACGAATATCGCTCATCTCTATCCCATTGGGGAGGTGAACGGGAGCCATGGTGTGAGCAGACCAGGGGGTAGTGCATTGAACGCTGGTCAGGTAGGAGCTCTACGAGCTGCTACAAGGATCATGGGATATGGTACTCCTAAAGCAGCTACAATACAGGCTTGCAAAACACAGATCAACGACCTGATCCAATACATCAAGCACGTTACATCCGACGAGAGAAGCAACTTGCAGGAAGCCAAGATTCTGCTTGATACCCAACAATCCCTATTGCAACAGCGTATGTCTCGCTCAGCTGGGCCTATCAGGGCGCACTCCTTGGTCGAAAAGGCTTTGGTGGATGCGAAAGAGCAACAATCCATGCTTGCAAGCATAACCGACATACCCTTCGTTTATCTCCCAAAGGTACTACGCTTGAGACATATGGTTTTGGCCCAGGGGTGGTACTTGTATGCCATTAAAACCTATCTGGAGAGAGGAGGTGGAAGTAGGGGATCATATCTTGTGGTATCTGAGGAAGGAGAGACTCCTCACCCCTTGTTGGCTACCTATAGCATGGTGCCCGAGGAGAGGTCCTTGCGTTCATACGTACAGGTTATAGACCTGGATGAATCAAGTTCACTCCAGTGCCGATGGGATACCTGTAGGGAAGTACCATCAGAGACCTTCTGGTTTGAGCGTGTTTGGCGGGAATTCAAGGAAAAATCCTATCTCAACGCATAATACATTGAGATAGGGATACGAGACTGTTACAGTCTGGGGATCGCAAGTCCTCCATCAACAGTGATGACTGTTCCGCTGGAGAAGGGGAGCGCACCCTCGAATAGGGAGCTTACCGTCTTGCCGATGTCCTGGGGCGTACCCCAGCGCATCTGTGGTACCAGCCCTTCTGCAAGCAGGGAGTCATACTTTCCCTCTACCGCTGAGGTCATATCGGTCTTGATGATACCCGGTCGTATTTCGTACACGAGAGCACCTTCAGGTGCGAGACGTGTTGAGAAGAGGGAAGCAGCCATCCCAAGTCCTGCCTTGCTGATGCAGTACTCGCCTCGGTTTACCGACACCATGGTAGCTGAGACAGAGGTGATGAATACGATGATCTTTCCTTGTAGTGAGGAGTTTTCTTTCCATCGGTTTGCAATCTTCTGGGTAAGAAAGACAGGGCCTCTCAGGTTCGTGTACATAAGGCGATCATACGATTCTGGGCTCATCTGCAGCAGGTCTGCTCGTTCTTTTGGTGCAACCCCTGCATTATTGACCAGCCCATCCAGTGAACCGGTGAAAGAGAATGCTTGGGAGACGAGTTGGTTTTGTTGTTGTTCATCGGAGATGTCGCCTTGTATGATGAAGAAGGCTTGGTTTTTGTCAATCGCGGCTTCTTGGCATAGATGTTGGGTTTCCAAGGCAGCTTCCTTGTTCCCTGCATAGTTTATGATAACCGAGTACCCACGTGCGGCGAGCGAGAGGCAGATTCCTCTTCCAATTCCGCGGCTTCCACCGGTGACCAGAATGGTTTGTGGCATTGATATCCTCCATATTGTTGCATGCAACAATATGAATTGTGAAGGCTTTTGTTCTCGCTGTCAAGCGTCAAGATATAGGAAAGGGTAGTGAAGTGAAGAGAGAAAACAAAGGAATCAACACCAGGATGCTGGGATTGGGATTAGGATTGGCCGCTTTTGTGCTTATCCTCGTGCTTCCTCTGGATGGACTGGAAAGCAAGGGTAGACTCGCTTTGGCGCTTACCTTGATGACTGTTGTCTTCTGGGCCTTCCAGGTAAGCCATACCGGCTATATTGCAGGTATGTACTTGGTCCTGTTGATCGTCTTGGATGTAAGCAAGCCAGCTACCGTACTCTCTACCTGGACAAGCTCAAGTACCTACCTGATCATAGGAGCCTATCTGATCGCAGCAGCGGTTCGCTCTTCCTCTTTGGGACAACGTATAGCCTACTCATTCCTCCTTCATTTTGTCACATCCTATAAAACCTTGATCATTGCAATCTTTGCACTGACCTTCATCCTGAGTCTACTCATTCCCCATGCATGGCCCCGTGCGTTCTTGATCATGTCAGTCATGAGTGTGGTTATAAAGAGTGCGAATATCGAACGAAAAGAGGCAATTGTTATAGGCTTCGCTGTCTTTGCCTCCTCAGTACCTATTTCCCTTATTTTTCTCACTGGAGCAAGTGTTACCAGTCCATTGGCGGTTGCCTATGCTGGCATTGAGCTTTCATGGCTTGGCTGGCTGGAAATTATGGGCTTGCCTGCCTTTATTGCAAGCCTTCTTACGCTGGCTCTCTTCCTGGTATTATTCACCCCAAAGAAACCCTTACACCTAAATAAGGTTGCCATCAGCGAGGCATCTCGTGAATTGGGGTCATTCACCAAAAAAGATGTGCGTGTGGTGGTCTGGTTATGTATTGCCATTGTGGTTTGGTCACTGGATTTTCTGCATGGAATCGACATCGGTTGGGTCACCTTCCTTCTTGCCGTGTTGATGAGCCTACCCATCATTGGGGAAGTCCTTGAGCCTAAGCATTTCAAGGAAGTGCCCATCCAGGTTCTCATCTTTATCAGTGCAGCAACGGCAATCGGGAAGGTAGGCGCTGAGACCGGGGTGAATGCCTACATTGCCCAAGTGGTGCTTCCCTCGTTCATTCCTTCCAATATTTTCCTGCTTGCCATCATCGTTACCACCTTTACCTTGGTGGTTCATATGGTGCTTGGAAGCGTACTATCAGTCATGGGTGTAGCAATTCCCGCCCTGCTTGCCTATATTGCTCCCCTGGATATCAATCCAATGGTGGTTGTGTTCTGGTCATATACGGTTATCGGAAGTCACTACATTCTTCCATTCCACCACATGAATGTGCTGGTGGGACAGGGAGAGGGGAACGGGTTATACTCCCAGAGGGAGACGATCAAATTGGGTGTTCCCATGATTGCAGTAGTGTATTTCACCACTGTGGTAGTGGAAACGCTCTGGTGGAAGCTGCTCGGTATCCTCTAGAGTATGAAGCCCTTCAGGTTTTCCATTGATGGTTGAAGCTCCTTGGCTTCGATGCGGTGAATAATGGATACTACCTGGTCATTTATGGGAGTAGGAATCCCCAATTTCTTTCCTTGCTCGCTGAGTACGCCGTTTATGGCATCTACCTCACAGGGTTTGCCTTTCTCTATGTCTTGGAGCATGCTTGGTTTCAGCTGGCGATGCTTGCGGATCGCAAAGGGGATCAAGTGGAAGCTGACCCACTTCTTAAGAGAATTCGTATAATCGAAAAGCTTTGCAATGTCTTTTCCTTGTACGGGTTCCAAGGTAACTGAAGAGGCTTTGGCTATATCGATACACTCTTTCATAATCCTCTGTGCTATCCTTCTTGCTTGTCTGTTTGCTGCAACATCCCCAAACGTACAGCCTAGGGCTGTAGCGGTTCCACTGAACGAGGCATTGATCAGGAGCTTCGACCAACGGGCTCCGATGAAATTATGCTCAATGGTAATTTCTCCCATCAAAGAAAGAATCTGGGAGATTTCTTCAAGCATTGCCTCCCGCCCAGGAACAGGCAGGCCAAGGCTGAATGAGAATGTATGCTCATCACTGGTCAGTTCTACCACCCCGCTTCCGGTCAAGGTGGCACCCCATCCGATGGTACACCCACAAACTCGATTGCTTCCAAGGATTTCCATCAAGGTGGGTTCAGGGATTCCGTTCTGCATGGTACAGAGCATTCCGTCTTCTTTGAGGTATGGTTTCAAGAAGGACGCTACTCTTCTGTTCTCGAGTTGCTTGGTAAGCAGGAAGATGAGGTCATATGTTCCCTTCATGTCTTCAGGCAACAAGGCGGTAACAGGGATTGTGGCTGTTCGCTTGCCTACAATCTGGGCTCCTTTCCTTTGGAGTGCCTCAATATGTTCCTTGTTTCTGCTGATGAGATCAACAGCGACCCCTCGTTCATGAAGATACGCTCCCAAAATGGTTCCCAATGACCCAGCACCATAGATGGCAATGCGCATACGTTTTCCTCCTCCTATGAATAGTAGACTACAGGGAAGGGGAAAGATTGCACAAGATAGAAGTGAAAGGATTACCACAGAAATGGAGGGTGTTGCACTTCATGAAATATGCAGTCATCTGATATGCGTGGAGTCAATCAATAGTACTGGGTACCTGCATAGAATAAAACAAAGGGACCTTTCGGTCCCTCTGTTGATAATTGCTTTGTTAAAGCCTAGTAGCGGTAGGAATCGCGGCGTTCAGTTCTGGGACGCGCAATTGCTTCGTTTACTTTCAGGTTACGGCCATCAACTTCCTGACCATCGAGCTGGGAAATGGCAGCTACTGCTGCATCATCCTGATCCATCTCAACAAATGCAAACCCCTTGGGGCGATTGGTGTCACGATCGACAATGATGTGTGCACTCAGCACGTCACCGAATTGTGCGAACAGGGAGTACAAGGACTCTTCTGAAGTTTGGTAGCTCATGTTTCCGACATAAATTTTTTTAGCCATGATACAGTTCCTTTGCAAACTATGTGTTTGCTTTCTGAGGGTATTTTAAGAATTTGGGATTAGTTCGTTCGGGGACCCGTCAGATAGCATGATAGTTTAGCAACAAGCCTTCAAAGATAGGATTTAGGAACAGAAAGAAACACAAATACGTAAGTTGCCTTACAGTAGGGTTTATTTCACAAAGAGTCAATGTATGGACAGAAGATTCATCATATTTCGGAAACAAAATAAACGGGACCACCTTTATAGGTCATCCCGTTTATAGCAAGTGAAAAGAATTTCTAGTTCTTTTTCTTCTCTGCAATGCGTTTCTTCTGGGTTTTCTCAATTGCATCAACAATATGCTCAACCGGTGCACCTGCAAAGGTTGCCAGCTACCTGCTTTCTGATCTCCTCCCTTGTTGAGGGAGTATCCTTGTTGATGATGGGAATGGAAGACATGATGAATCCCGGGGTACAGAAGCCACACTGTACAGCACCTTCATCGATGAAGGCCTGCTGAATGTCGCTGATCGTTCCCTTTGTGTCACTCAATCCCTCGAGGGTCAGGATATCCTTTCCCTCTGCCCATATTGCCATATAGATACAGGAGTTGAACGGCTTTCCATTGATCAGAACGGTACAAGCACCACATTCTCCTACATCACAGCCATGTTTGATGCTGTCCAAGCCAGCGTTTCCACGGAGCATATCGGAAAGAGATGAACGAATATCCACGGTAAACGTTCTCTGCTTCCCATTGACCGTGCAGGTGATATCTTTATTAGCCATTGATTGTTCCTCCTGCTTTCTCTACAGCTGCCTTGGTTGCCCGTCTTGCGAGCTCCTTTACCAACTGCAGTCTGAACTCCTTGCTGGCTCTCCAACTTGTTCTTGGCGTGACATCAGCAAGTGCACCCTCAGCTACCGCTTCCAGAAGTGCTGCATCAAGGGCATGTCCCTTGGCGCTCTCCTCTGCTTTTGTGGAGCGGATGGGGATGGGGGCTGCAACTCCAAAGGCAATGCGGAGCCTTTCTATTGCGTCCTTGTTATCGTTCAATGTCACATTGACTGAGCAACCGAGAGTCGCGATATCCATAGCACGTCGCATCGCATACTTGATGTAGTGGCCATAGGTATTCTCGTAGCTCTCTTTGGGAATACGGATACCAGTCATGATCTCGCCTTGGCGAAGGTCTACCTTGCCCGGTCCAAGATTGAATTCTGCATAGGGAAGGATTCGTATCCCATCCAGACTGGTCAGCTCCAGAACTGCATCATACGCCTTGAGGGTGGTTGCCGAGTCGGCGCTGGTGACACCGTTGCAGATGTTTCCACCAATGGTGCCGATATTCCTGATCTGGGGGCCGCCGATCTGGTCAACAGCCTCGCCCAGGACGGGAACATGTTCCCTGATCACTGGATGCATGGAGACATCGGTGAAGCTGGTCAGTGGACGGATAAGGATTGAACCATCATCCTCAAGGCAGATGCCTCTCAGGTCTTCGAGCATATAGATGTTGATGAGATCACAACCTGCAAGCTTCCCTTCGCGGATCTTGATCAGGATATCACTGCCTCCGGCAAGGATGAGAGCTTCAGGATGCTCTTTCTTAAGCCGTAAGGCCTCCTCTACAGAGGTTGGTTCATAGAGTTTATTAAAGTTATACATGCGCTCCTTCCTTTATTTGATCAGTCCCGCATCGGTGAATGCACCAAACAGACGTTGGGGGTGAAGCGGAATTGCATTTACAGCAACTCCGGTTGCATTGAGTACTGCATTACGGATGGCTGGGGCAACGGGAATCGTAGGAGGTTCGCCGAGGCTCTTGTTTCCGTATGGACCGGTGGGGTCATAGGTCTCTACAAAGTCAGCATGGAGGTCAGGGGTATCCAGAGCGGTCATCAGCTTGTAGTCAAGCAGATTGTCGTTGTACATCCGGCCTGTCTTCGGGTCGAACAGATGTCGTTCATACAATCCATAGCCAAGCCCCATGCTCATTCCACCATGCACCTGACCCTTTGCAGTCTGGTGATTGAGAATGGTTCCTGAGTCATGGACATTGATGATATCCAGAACCTTTACCTGACACATCGGGATATCCACCTCTACCTCGACAAAACAGACTCCGAAGGAGTACGTGTTGTCTGTGCAGTGGTGTGTCTCCTCAGCAGCAATATGCTGTGAGTTTGTCAGGCTGTAGCAGGATTCAATGGCTACATCTGCAACCGAGAGCAAATGCTCATCCTTGTTGGTGTGCACAATGTAGTTTTCCTTGATATCCAGATCCCATGGATCACACTTCAGCATAAAACCGGCAAAATCAAGCAGCTTTTTCTTGAAGGCTTCGGCAGTTTTCTTAACCGCCAACCCAGATACATAGGACTGTCGGGAGGCATAGGCACCGGTATCGTAGGGAGTGACATCAGTGTCCTGCTTGCTGATCATGTGAATCTTGTCCATCGTTAGGCCGATGGTTTCAGCGGCCATCATGGCAAAGACAGTATCAGCACCCTGACCGATCTCAGTTGCTCCCATCTGTACCTGCAGAGATCCATCCTGGTTGAGCAGCATGCGCACTGCAGAGGTCTCCAAGCTGATCGGATAGACACCGGTCTTGTAGCAGAAGATGGCCATGCCAACTCCTTTCCTGATCGGCCCATCCTGCTTCTCGTACTCCTTGCGCTTCTTTGAATAGGAGAGGTATTTCTCTCCCTTGTCGATACACTCCTCGAGGCCGGTGGAGTGACAGGTGATGGTGGTAACCGGGTCAACGAAGCCAAGCTTCATCATATTCTGCTTTCGGATCTTGATCGAGTCAAAACCAGTCTTGGCAACGATATCATCCACGTGGGCTTCCAAGGCAAACCCAATCTGGGGAATACCGTAGGCCCTCATTGCTCCAGCGGTTGGCATGTTGGTGTAGACCGTATAAGCCTCTCCCTTGATTGCCCCCACCGGATACATCATCCTGAATCCGTTTACTGCATTGGCAACCAGTGCGTGTGCATGGCTCGCATATGCTCCTTGGTTGGAGTAGGCTTCGATGCTTCTTGCAGCAAAGGACCCATCAGGGCGAATATAGCTCTCAATGTGGAACTTCATTGCATGTCTTGTTCTTGTACAGGCAAAGGTCTCTTCCCTGGTATATGCCAAGATAACAGGTCTACCCCCAACACGAGTGGTCAGGTAGGCATTCAAGGGCTCGGTAAGAGCATCCTGCTTGTTGCCGAATCCACCACCAATATAGGGCTTCACAATCCTGATCTTGCCAAATCCTACTCCCAAGGCCTGGGAACAGACACGGCGCACGATATGGGGAATCTGGGTGGAGCTTACCACGACAATCTTGCCATCTTCCTCATATGCAAACGAGTTTGCAGGTTCAATATGGCAGTGGGTTACAATTGGGGTCTCATAGTCGCCTACGACTTTGATAAGGCCCTTTTCCTTAATGGACTCTTCAAAGGAACCAATTTCATAGGAAGAGTGGACCACTACGTTGTTTGGCTTTTCCTCATGGATTACCGTTGCCCCTTCCTTCATTGCATCTTCAATGGAGAGGATGGGGGCATACTCTTCGTAGGTTACCTTGATCTTTCTCACTGCTTCTTCTGCAGCAATCTCAGTTTCGGCAATAACTGCTGCAATGTCATCGGCATAGCAGCGAACCCTTGCATTGAGCAACTTACGGTCAGCGATATCCTGGTGTTTGGGTTCGGTCGACCATGGGTGCCCTGCAGTAGGGAACTGAATGTCGGGGACATCGAAACAGGTGACAATGTCCACAACCCCTTCAACCTTCCATGCCTCAGATAGGTCAAACTCCTTCACCCAGCCATTTGCAATGGTACTATGCAGTACTTTTGCATGAAGGGCATGGGGAGAGACCAGATCGGGGGTATATTTTGCTTTTCCTGTCACCTTGTCGTATGCATCGACTCGGTTTGGGGATTTTCCTATGATATTCATGGAGTTCCTCCTTGTTTCCTCAACAACCCTGCTTCTGCAAATTCTGGGACTAGGCAGAAACTTCACATTTTTTCTGTGAAAGATGAGCATAGAAGCTTCCAGAAAGGCAGAGCTTTCTTTTCGTACTTTCATAATACAACAAATTGCAACAAATTCAAGGAATTATTCTCAATAAGCGAAAAAAAAGAGTATGGATTGATAATATTGCTATCCATCTAACAGATAACAAATTCTAGGTAGGAATACCTATAATCTTAGGTGCTTTTACCTGCTATCGCCTTGGATGGTTCCTTTTCATACTGTTCTTGGATAGGAGAGGAAAACAGTATGAAGGTAAAAATTACACACTATATAGCATGTATCGGACTGATCCTTTTTCTTCTGACTTCTCTTGCCGGATGTAAAAAGGATCCTGGTAACAATCCTGGTGAAGAGGAACAAGAGGATGTAGCGGTTTTTTCCCTGGCCAGAGCCCCTGATGGTGAGTCTTCGTTCAGGGCAGGTGAGTATGAAGCTTCTGAGGAGAAAAGCATAACCTCCCGTTGGCTTGCAGCAAGTCAGACTGACAGTGGGTTTACGTCCATCACCCCAGACAGCCTCAAGGTTGCTTATCGCTACATTGCATTGATTCCTGACGCTACCGTACAGAAGATTGGATTAAAGGGTATCTATGGCAGGGGGCGTTATGATGCCATGAATGCATGGGATGGAACAGCACTGACTGCATATAGAAACAATGCAATGACCAAGCTACCCGGGTTCAACACCTCCCACTATCCTGATGTTCCGCCAACAGAGGATGATATGCTTGAGTTCTCTGTCTATGTGGATGATGACACCCCTGTAACAAAGCAGGAGGTAAAGGAAGGCTCCTTTGTAATCTTTGATGGGTCGAATGACACCCCCAGTGATGTAACTGATGATACCTTGGCAGTATTCGACCTGAATGATACTTCCTTCAAGGTGGATGTTGATGACCTGCCCCCAGAAGGTGTGGTTTTTACTGGTATAGCGTATGAGCTTGTCTATTATGAGGCGGAGCTCTCCGGTTTTGGGGCTGTACGACTGTATTACAACGATTACGGGCAATTCAAGGCAGGAGACTTGGTGGTGAACAAAGCTGGAGATTCTCCTGATAAGGGCTGGCAATGGGCATACCTGAAGCATGGTGATGGCCCAGACTCTTGGGATGGGTCAGCTGTACCTGAGGTGAGTGGAGGTGGGTATGATGACTATGATACCGATACGGTAGAGGAGCCTAACCCACAGGTGGAATATAAGGGCTACTATCCTCTAACGGGTTCTGGTACTGCAGAGAAAACAGTAAGTTCTGGACTCATTCCAACCTTTGTCAATCTCGAGAGTACAGGGGATGCATGGCCTGATGTAACAAATCCAGATCCAAAAGACCCATTTCTCTTGAACGCAGACAAGCATCCAAATCCATCGGGAGCTTGCATCTACTGGACGGTTAATCAGAACATATTCAACAAACCAGTGGGAGATGCCCAGCCGGTTCCTTACGACCATCCCCATATTGAGGAGGTTTCCGATCCAGGAGGCTTTGGTACATATAATGAAGCCAATCCCATAGCGAGTACCCCTATCAAGAGTGGAGGGACTATTAGGAGCAATCGGGATGCAAGTATCATCTACTATGAGGTGGACGATCATCTAGGTGTTTCTGACATGTCTAGCGTCCTCTACAGTGATACCCGACTTGATCCAGCTACTGTTATTGACCGAACAACCATGAGGAACAAGTTTGGGGTGTATGCCTATGACTCTGGTCTTGTCAGTAACCTGTATAACGATGCGCCCCTGGTAGAGAGGTGGAATGGCAGTGGATACACCACCTATTTTCCGACCTTGCTCGACCTAAGCATGGGACGAATCTGTGTGGTGGCAAGCAGGAGGGATGCCGATCCAACTGGAAGAAGCCAACAAGGCTATGTCTATGATCCTCCTCCATCCAACACTCCTGATGCGCTGGAGATGTCGATTGTAGAGGTAGCTATCACTCTGCAGATTGATATAGCCTTTGGGTATGGGGAAGATTGTAGCGGAAGAAGCTGGGGAGATGGAGTTGTTATCAGTTCCACTGATTTTGAAAAACGCTTCATGAGCTTCGCTCCTCAGGTTGGTGCATCAGAGTATGGTGGATGGGGAGCTGATCCTAATGATCCGGTGCCCTCACAGAGAGGGTTCTATGGGAGCCGGTCTGATGACCATGGATTGGAGACCGAATTATCTTTCAGGCAGAATCACTTTGCCATCGATGTGCAGAATGTTGCCTACCGGGATGTGTACGCTCTGCCTCCTATTCTTGATAATCCATCTCCTGACGAAGGTCCATTTACAGAGGATATTCATGTAAGTATCGCAACCAATGGAACCGGAGTGAGTGTCTACTACACCACTGACGGTAGTGATCCAACGAACAGTTCAACACCCTATACCGATGCAATTCCTGTTTCTTCCAATACCACCATCAAGGCGATTGCGTACCAGACGGGGAAGCAATTCCCCTCCATGATCGTGGAAGCGTTCTATGAGGTAAGTGGTGCGCAGAGGTACTCAGTACCTGTAGAAGTTTCTTCAGTGCCTTTGGCCGCTGCAGGGAAGCCAGCCTTTGTATTACTGTTCAAGGATCAGGAGCTCGACCTCTCCAGGGCTTTCTCTCCTGTTTCCTGCACCCAGGTGAATGTAGACCAGAACAAGGTCTCTGCAAGTCTGAAAGAGGTATTGGGAGGAACATATTATCTGCTTGTGGTTGTCGACATGGACCGCTCGGACAGTCTTACTGAAGGGGACCTCGTCTATCCGTCCACAGTTGCAAATCAGGTGGTGAACTTGCACAGCGTACAAGTCCCCTCTGCAACTGTAGTTTCCCTTTCAGGTGCTTCCTACACGGTTCCTGCCAGAACATTGGAGCGGAGTCTAGCTGCAGATTAGCGACAACAACACTGCTCCGGTACGCCTTTCTTTAGGGAGAGGCGTACTCTCTTATATTCAACTCTTTACCGCACTGATTCCTACCGGTTACAATACAGTAACATGTGTGAGTAGGAGGGTGGAATGAGAAAAAGCCTCCCGATCAATCGCTCTCTGGCCGGAACAATGCTTTTTCTGCTTGTCCCCGCCATCTGCAATGCTGCTCCCTTGATCCAACCCAAGTATAGCGAATCCATGGCATCGCCTTTTGTTGTAGGGCTTGTTGCACTCGGGGTATTGTTCGGGCTTCTTTGGTACAATATCTTTCTTGCCATCTCGACCAAGGAGAAAATGTTCCTCTATTTTTCCCTCATCATGGTTCTCCTTACCATTCTCCAGACCTTCTCCACCTATGACCGATTCTTCTTCTTTCTCACCTATAACCGGGTGACAATGATCACCCATTTGCTGTTCATGACCTTCCTGCTCTTCTTCGAGGAGTTGTTTTCCATCAGGGAGCACGATAAGAGGCTATCATCATTCAATCGGGTCAATATCGTTGTCATTGGTGGGTATGTGGTGCTCTTCCTGCTTTTGAAGATCTTGTTTCCTATGGCAGAAAGGTTGCACACTACGCTCAATTTCATCCGGGAACTCTTTGTTTTCTATACCAATGCACTCTTCCTCTATACCATCATCAGGGCAATGGCATGGATGAAGAGGGAGGGAATCTTGCTCCTGGTTGCATTCATTCCCCCTGCCTTTACCACCAGTGTCAATGCATTGAATATTTTCCCTTTCATGCAAGGGCATGAGCAGTTTACGACCTTCTTGATGCAGTACAACCAACCCATCGGACTCTCCCTGCAGGCGATACTTTTTTCCTTAGCCGTGGGGAACCGATACAACCGGATCAAGATGGAGAGGCAAGAAGCATCTCGTACGCAGGAGCTTCTCTCCCAGCGTACACGGTTTTTCTTGAACATGAGCCACGAGACCCGCACACCCCTGACGGTTATCCTTGGTCTTGTAAGACAGTTGAAACAAGAAAATGCGGCACTCACGATCAAGCAAGCTGAGCCAATGCTCTCTGCAATAGAACGTAATAGCCTGATACTCTTGAGACAGGTAAACCATATGCTGCGTTTGGAACGAAGACGGGAAGTTAGGGTGGAGACCGCACTCCCTCTTGTTCCCCTGACTAATCTTCTCATCAATGCATTCCTTCCTGTTGCCCAAGAGAAGAATATTGCCTTGGAGTTTGATGCCAGCTCGATACCCCCAAAGCTCGGTCTCATGGTAAGACAGGAAGACTATGAATCGATGGTGATGAACCTCCTTTCCAATGCAATCAAATACTCGGGGGAAGGGGGACGAGTGGTCCTTTCCCTCCACCAGGCAGACTCACAGGAGCTTATACTCTCCGTCTCTGATACTGGTATCGGTATAGTACCAGAAGACCAAGAGAGGATTTTTGAACAGTTCGAGGTGGTGGAGGACCCCTCTTCTTCTATGCAGACTGGACTTGGGTTGCCTCTGGTTAAGTATATTGTTGAGGAGTATGGCGGAACCATTGAGTTGGAGAGCAGGCTAGGAGAAGGGAGTATCTTTTCCCTTCGCTTTCCTTCCTTGTTGTTGCATCAAACTGAGACAATGGTCTCTGAGAGTGAGCTGGAGCATCTGTATCTTTCTGAGTTCAGGCATCTGGAGATGGAGTGCCCAGAGCCTCCTTCCGATAGCCTTACTATCCTCGTCGTGGAAGATAATGATGACCTAAGATGGTACATTCAATCCATTCTCCAGAAGAAGTATCGGGTTTTATCAGCCTCTTCAGCCGACCAAGCACTGCAATTGCTCGAAAATGAGGATGTGGCTCTGATCATCAGCGATATCATGATGCCCCAAATGGATGGACATGCATTCCTCAAGGAAGTGAGGAGGCGTTTTGTCGATACCCCAACCCCCCTGATCTTTCTCACTGCACGAGATTCGAT
>NZ_JAEKNT010000481.1 GCF_016406725.1 Sphaerochaeta sp. S2
CTCCTGATGTACTCAGTATAGAGGCAACCAGTCGGAAAGAAAAGTGCAATCTATACCTCTAAAGCAAAGCTCCAAGTGCTGTGGAGAGAGAAAGGACGCCCATCAAGGCAAATGCTGAATTTGTTTTCATACGTGACTCTGGCTTGAATACCAAGGTTGCAACTGACCAGAGACTGAAAAGTATGCAACGAAGAATGGAATCCAGGCTCATATCAACTGCCAAGGTAACAAAGGGCAAGAGAGCGGTAATCGCCAGACTTACCTGCAAGGAGAGATGTGTTCTACCGGAGAGAAAGAGAAAGGCAAGGGCGATCAACACCAATACAAGACTTCTGACCATGGTAAGGCTTGAGGGTTCCTGTAAATGTGCCCAGAGAAGATTTACCACTGCCAAGGCAAAAATCTTTGCACTCTCCTTGATATACGAGAAGATGAGATGAGCTCTCTGTTCAGGTGAGAAAAAATGAAAGAGAGCAGAACAGATAAAGCTGATGATAAACAGTGAGTAGGTCAGGACGACCAGCAGACTGACACCCTGGCCCTCTATCATCTGGTTTATCAGGTAGATGATGATTGCAATACTGGAGAGGGAAGCAACGATATCAACAATTCCGTTGAAGATACTGTAGGACTTGAAGGCCCCTTTTGGGTCCTTTGCTTTTGCAAACTTCTCTGCATTGAAAGAGAAGTTGAATGAGGTTCCATTCTTCAAATCCGCCTTGAAAGAAACTGAATGCACATGCTCAGCGTGTTCAGCTATCTCATCAACCCGGTTTTTGAAATCTGTAAAGATCTTATGCACATCATCCATATTTCAACTCCAGAACTTATCTGTCTTGATCTCGACAATCAATGAATCAATGGTTTTCCTAAGCTCCCTCAGGATCATCTCACGTGCTGCAACTCTATCAACCTTGGCTACTTCCAAGGCCTCAGGGAATTCCATCACCTTCCCAATATTAGCATAGTAGTTCCTACTTACGACTCGCATTTCTCGCCTTGCCGTTTTACTGATCTTATTCCTCACTCTTCTTCTTGGGGCGATCAAGCCAATAGGGACAATAGGAACAGGGTGGGAGAGGTACATCTCAGCAATTCCCTGCTTGAATGGCATCATCTCTTCCTGGGTGTTCAGGCCCCCTTCAGGAAAGATATACACACTATCCCCTTTCTTGAGGTAAGCGACTGCCTGGTCAACAACATGTCTGCGGTCTTCCTTACTCAGGGCTTTGATTTGTTCCGTCCAACCAAGAAACGATCCAATGACTGGAATACCGAAGGCAGGACCAATGACCATATGCAATGGTTCATCAGTAAGGGTAGTGACAAAATGCACATCACTGGAACTGAAATGGTTGGAACAGAATATTTTGGGACCTTTGGGCAGATCTTCTTCCCGCCAAGTAAAGAAGTCATAATTGAGAGCCAAACCAACCTTGACGACGGTACGGTAAATTCTATGTAGGAACAAGCTCAGAGGCTTCATGCATCCACTTTCCTAAAAGCTACCATGTCGGTAGCCAGACTTTACGACCTAGTTCACCATCATATACCTGATGAGCCCTGATTTGATATACCTCATTGAGTAATGCATCATTGAATACTGTTTCAGTAGGTCCCTGGGAAACAATATTCCCTTCCTTGAGGACCAGTGCAAGTTGGCTGTAGACCTGTACAAGCAACATATCATGCAGTACACAAATGACTGTATACCCTTTATTTACCAGATCGGTGAGCAAGCCCATGATGGCCCTCTGGTGTCGTACATCAAGATGATTCACCGGCTCATCGAGCAACAACAGTCTCCCATCCTGACTCAAGGCCCTTGCCAGCAGCACTCGTTGCATCTCTCCACCGCTTAGCTCAGTTACTACCTTGTGCTGCAGATGCAAAATATCACAGGAATCCATAGCAGATTCTATTGCATGCCCATCATCTTCTCCCCCATGTGCATAGCGTCCCATGGCGACCGCTTCACGGACAGTGAAGGCGTAGTCAAGCTTGCCATTCTGGGCAACAAAGCCCAACTTGGTTGCAAGCTCTTTCTGCTTGAGGTGCTGAATATCCTGGCCATCTACATAAACTGCACCTGAATCGGGTTTAAGTTGTTTATATATGAATTTCAGGAGTGTGCTCTTGCCGCTTCCATTCGGTCCGGTGAGTGCAATGAACTTTCCCTTGGGAAGGGTAAGGTCCAGCTCATGGAATATTTGGTGTTTGTCATATCCTCCACTGAGGTGACTGATCTTGAGACTATCCATATCGGTACCGTCCCTTGCGAAGCAGGTAGATGAACAGGGGAACACCAAGTAAGCTGGTAATGATCCCTACCGGTAATTCACCACTAGGAAGCATAACCCTGGAGACAGTATCACTGGCGAGAAGAAGAAAACCACCGAAGAGGCTTGAAGGAAGCAGGAGTCTATTATGCTTGGGACCAACCAGCAATCGTGTTACATGTGGGGCCATCAAACCGATAAATCCAATGACACCAAAATAGGAGACACAGATTGCACTTGCTGCCGAACCAGCAAGCAAGAGAACAAGCCTGGTTTTTCCAACAGCCAACCCTCCTGCATGTGCAGATGCCTCATCCAGAAGCAGCATATCCATGTTCTGATGATTCGCTCGTAACAGCACAAAGAGGAGGAAAAACGTGAACATAAGCACAACGACCTGCGCATAGGTGCTGGTGGAGAAACTCCCCAGTGTCCAGTAGAGAATACGTTGGTATTGTTCACGATGCAGGAACATCAACAGTGTCATCGCTGCACTAAGTATGTAGTTTACCGCCACTCCGGTAAGGAGAAGCGTTGTATTACTGCTCTTTCGCTTAAGGGACATCCCTACAATAAAAAGTGTGGTAAGAGTAGCTCCAAGGAGTGCACTCAAGGGGAAACCCAGGAGAGGGGCAAGACCAATGAAGAGTGCAAGGGCAACCCCGAAGGATGCTCCACTGCTGATGCCCAGAATAAATGGGTCGGCCATGGGATTACGTAGTGCGGCTTGGAACACCGTACCTGCACAACCAAGGATTGCCCCAGAAAAAAATGACGCAAAAATCCTCGGCAACCGGAGTTGCCAGATGATATATGCCTGGTTCCCCCC
>NZ_JAEKNT010000482.1 GCF_016406725.1 Sphaerochaeta sp. S2
ATCCATGGATTCTCGGTAACCGTTCCCCATAAGCGGAGCGTGCAACCCTACTTGGGCCGTATCACCCGTGAAGTGAAGCAAATTGGTTCATGCAATACAGTGGTCAGGATCCAGAACATGTGGAAAGGGATCAACACTGATTACTATGGATTCCTTGCTCCGATCGATGACCTTATCGCGCAAGGGGATATCAGGAATGCTTTGGTAATCGGTGCCGGTGGTGCGAGTAGGGCGGTTGTATGGGCCCTGCACAACCATGATGTAAAGGTCACCATCCTCAACAGGAGCATCGAACATGCCAGAACCTTGGCGAATGAGACGATGAGTGCCTACGATACCCTGGATAATGCCCACCTCTACAGTGAGACGGTGGATCTGGTGGTACAGACAACCAATGTAGGGATGGGGGACCTGGAAGGCCAGGAGCCTTGCCCTTCCCTGCAGTTCTCTGGTAAGGAAATTGTATACGAACTTGTCTATAAACCAGAGGAGACAGCCTTTCTTAAGCGGGCCAAGGGGGCAGGTTGTACCATCATCGCTGGAAAACAGATGCTGATGGAGCAGGGAAAGCTACAGTTTGAGGCATTCACTGGATACCACTACCCACACTGGGTGACGGTAGCACTCTGACTTAAGCAAAATGAAATCTGACAAGACGAATCAGGAATAGCTTGCTCACCGGCAGGATCTTTACCTCCATCGAGGGCATAACCGCTGCCTTGAGCAGTGCCTCCTTCTGGGGTGTGAAGGCGAGTTCCAGTGCCTGGACAATCAGTTCCTGGTCGGGGAGTTGCAGTTCCAGAAGGATGTCCTTCTTTCCTGCTGCCTGCTTGCAGAGACTTACCTTGCCCTGGTAGTCGAATCCTCCAGCCTCAAGGATTGGGTTGAGCACCTGGGGCACAATCTGGGAAGGAAGGAGTATGATCCTGCTCTGGAAGCGATGTTCAAGGTCTTCACGTTCGGCCTTTGAAAGATCCGCCTTCGCTATGGCTTGCCTCAATGATTCATCCAGGGGTGCTTTCTCCACGGGTTTCCTGGGATGGCATGGAAGGGTGGCAATCTGTCTCAATGTTGCAGCTCTTCCAATTCGTTCCCGCAATATAGGATGCTCTTTCTTTTCCAGAATTTCGATTCTGTCGAAGCTCTTGGTGGCACCGACCAACTGACCGGCATTCTTCAACACCTGCCTCCAGGTATCCTCACTATCCCTGCGCATGATGAAGATGGTAGGGGAGAGTGTGGCAAGACGATGCTCTGAAAGAGAAGGCAGATTGTGAACAAGATTTGCAGTGCGCTCATCACAGGAGAGAACCAGCCCGTCGTAGATGGTCACGTTCTGGTAACGCTCACTGAGCATTTCTAGTTGCTTGGACAGGGAGGTGTTCATCCCCCTTGTGCTGTTTGCCTGCAGATACTCCCTGATCTGAGGGTAATCCAATGAGGAATCAAACGCCCCCAGCACACTCTCCTTGGTAATATGATATTTTCTTTGATGGTCCAACACTTCAAGGTAAGCAAACCTATAGAGAATATCCCCTGCAGGTGAATTTCCTTGGTAGCTGATGGTCTGGTCGCTGTCTATGAGCAGTCCTGTTCGCTGGCTCTCATTGCTGATGGCAGAGACCTGCCAGTTTTCATCCAGGGTCAAGACTCCCCAGGTGGAGAGTTCGTTGAGCAGGGAAGCGGTGTAGGTAATCTGGTAGCGAATGCATAGTCCCTTGATCAGGAGCTTGAGTGAGGTGGTATCACAACCTCCAAGAGTCTGCAGGGTCGAGAGAAGTGCATTGACAAATTCCAAGGGGGCCGTGCCTTCGAGGTTCCTGGAAAGCAGGAGCGAGAGTAGCTGATAATCTGAAAGAGAGAGCAATGCCTCTGTTTTCTGCCAATCAAGGGTACAACGCCGTGCATTTCTCCGTATCACACCCATCTCAGTGAGATAATCGCCCAGCGCTTCATACATTTCCTTGAGCCGATCACGTTCATAGGTGGGGAAATGCTGGCAGGTTCCCTCATTGAAGAGGCATTTGCCTTCCTTGGCCACCAACGAGAAAAAACCACGGAGAAACTCAGTGGAGCAGTATGGTTTTTCCGCACATGGCAGCTCCTTTTCTCCAAACAGGGGAATGAGCGAGCAGTACTGCAGCAATTCCTCTTCCAGAAGTGGGTTGAAAACCAATCTCCCTGCATCGCTGAGCAGTATCAGGCGCTCCTGCAGGTTTCCTACCCGCCTTAGGAGATTTCCATAGCTGAATGAACCTTTGAGCAGAGATGTGACCTGCTCCACTGTGAGCGGTCCAAACGTGGCGACCAAGCTCAGGATTACCTGATCAAAGGAGTCCAGCATTGAAAGGGTCTTCTGCACCATAGATTCCTGGCTGAACAACTGACAGAGCCTCGCTGTCAGCTGTGGTTTGTGGAAAGGCGACTGGAGCTTCCCCATGTAATTACGTGCCAGGTAAAAATAGGTGTCTTCACTATAACGACTCAGTAATGTCTTGAACGCTTCTTGTGCTCTTTCACTCACGTGTCCCATACCTCTATCTCATAGGAATAGCCTTGCTCGGCAAGGAATTTCTGACGATTGGCGGCAAACTCTTCCTCACTTGAGTACCGTGTTACCACAGAATAGAAAAAGGAGGAGCGGTTCTTTGGCCTGAGAATCCTTCCCAGTCGTTGTGCTTCCTCACTTCTCGACCCAAAGGTTCCGCTGACCTGGATGGCAACCGAGGCATCAGGAAGGTCGATAGCAAAGTTTGCTACTTTGCTGACAACCAGGATACGTTGTTTTCCTTCCCTGAAATCCCTATACAACTCTTCCCGTTTTATGTTTGGGGTACTCCCGGTAATGATCGGCAGCCCAAAATGGTTGGCGATGCCCTTGAGTTGGTCGAGATACTGGCCGATGATGAGAATGAAATCGTCGGGATGCCTGTCAACCAAAGCCTGCACCACTTCCAGCTTTCTCTTGTTCTCACTGGCGATACGGTACTTTTCCCGTTTTGTCCCTACGGCATAGGGAATCTCATCCTCCTGGGGAAGGTCGATCCTTACTTCATGGCAATATGCTTCAGCGATAAATCCCTGCTGCTGCAACTCATTCCAGGGAACATCAAAACGCTTTGGACCAACAAGGCTGAAAACCTCGTCCTCACGACCATCTTCCCTTACCAGTGTTGCCGTGAGTCCTACACGATAGACAGCCTGCAACTCTGCGGTGACCTTGAATACCGGGGCTGGAAGCATATGTACCTCATCATAGATGATCAAACCCCAATTCCCCTTGGTAAGTAGTTCAAGATGTGGAAAAGGCCCTTCCTTGTCCGGTCTGTAGGTGAGCACCTGGTAGGTACACACTATGATATCCTTGCTTTCCTTCTTGTCACCGGTATATTCCCCTACTTGGTCCTTTGTTAGGGTGGTCTTGTCCAGTATCTCACTGATCCACTGGTGAACTGCGGCCACATTGGTTGTGACCACCAAGGTCTTGGTGGTGAGCCTTTCCATGATATGCATTCCCACCACTGTCTTTCCTGAACCACAGGGAAGGACTATGGTCCCGAACCCACTGCCGGGACCGAGGTCACCGAGCAAGGCATCGGCTGCCTGCCTTTGGTAGGGGCGTACGGAAAATGGCTTGCCATCCTGGGTGGTTTCCCTGAGTGTGAAGGGCAGCTTGGGACCATGTTTCAAGGGAATCCTGTCATCAACAGGATACCCGATCTTGATCAGTTGGAGCTTGATCTCTCCGCGATTGTACGCTTCAAGGAGAAACCGTGATTCATCCTTTACCACCAACAGTTTTGCAATGGCTTGCCTGCTCAGCAATTCCGTCCTGATGCGTTTATTCTCAACCCATAGCTCATAGTAGCGAGGATCTTCACTGCCTGAGAGAATGACCTTTCCCCAACGCGTCCCCATATCCTCAATATAAAAACGCACCGATTCCGGTACCGGGAACTTTGACCAGAAATCAAGGCGTGAGAGAATGAAGGATGCATCCACCCCGCAGCTTGAGGCATTCCAGAGGCTGATTGCGCTCAAGGCATAGGTATGCATATGCTCAGGGCTCTTGATCAGCTCGCAGAACCGGACAAGGTCGTTTCGGCATGCCTCGCTCTGTTCATGGTGAACATCAAGAAGCAGGGTTTTATCACTCTGTACAATAAGTGGGGTATCTCTCATCATGCCTTCCCAAATGCAGTGTAATAAAGGTCAAGCAGGGTGATTGCGACCATTGATTCGATGACCACCACAGCACGACTGCAGATGCAAGGGTCATGACGCCCTTCAATTTCCAAGTTGGTGGTCTCATTGTCCTTGGTGACCGTCTGCTGGGATTTTCCAATGGATGCCGTTGGCTTGATTGCTGCCTGCAGTATGATCTCCTGCCCTGAGGAGATGCCGCCAAGGATACCCCCTGCATGGTTGGAGAGAAAACCATCACTGGTCCTCTGGTCGTTGAACTGGCTGCCACGCATGGATGCACAGGCAAATCCATCGCCGAACTGGATTCCTTTGACAGCTCCGATGCTCATCACGGCATGGCTGATCAATGCTTCAAGTTTTCCGAACACTGGTTCACCCAGTCCTGGCCTCACTCCTTCTACCCGGCATTCAATGATTCCACCAATGCTATCTTTTTCACTTCTTACCTGTTCAATGAGAGATACCATCGATTGTGCAGCATCTTTGTCCGGGCAGGAGAGGGGATTATCTGTCTCAGCCCAATCTCTCTTGTGTGCAACGATATCTCCCACCTGTACGGTGCCTGCCTTGATGGTGATGCCACGTTTGGCAAGGAGCTGCTTAGCCAAGGCCCCGGCTGCAACCCTGGCGCTGGTCTCTCTTCCGCTTGATCGTCCCCCTCCGCGGATATCCCTGATCCCATACTTCTGGAAGAAGGTCCAGTCTGCGTGGCCTGGACGGAATACATTTTCAAGGTGGGAGTAATCAGCTGAGCGTTGATTGGTGCTGTAGAGAATCATGGCAATCGGGGTGCCGGTCGTGACACCCTCATAGAGACCACTGAGAATGGTCAGCTTATCGATTTCATTTCGTTCGGTGCCTGTTGGGTTTGCTCCTGGCCTACGGCGGTCCATCTCTCTTTGGATGGCCTCCTCATCAATCCTGAAGCCGGGTTCGACCCCATCGATGATAACTCCCAAAGCAGGTCCATGTGACTCACCAAATGTGGTGACGGTATATGCTGTGCCAAAACTGTTGTGCCCCATATCAAACCTCGATTTTCAGTGTTTCAACAAGGAAGTGCGCCGTATCGCGGACGTCCGGGTAATTTGGTAATCGTACCATGATGTCACAAATGTTGCTATAGCGTGCATGTCTCCTCTCATAGAGTGAAGCGAAGGAAGACGCAGGATCTGAAGGATCGAGAAAGGGAGGAACCCCTCCCGCCAGGATCCTCTGTAGGAGGACCGGTTCCTTCACTTCCAGATATACAAGCTTCCCTGATTGCTTGATCACATCGATCAGGGCCTGGTTGTCCGAGGTTCCTCCCCCAAGGCTGATGATGTATGGGGTTTCTCTCGTGTTGAGAAATGCCTTGAGTGCCCTCACTTCCTCTTCCATGAAAGCTTTTTTGCCTGCTTCCTGATAGAATTCACGGATGGAGCGGTATGGAGCAATGCCCTGGAGAACCAAGTCATCCAGATCGACCCAGGAGTATCCCAATGCTTGGGCGGCAAGCTTTCCCAGCGTGGATTTGCCGCTGTGTTTGATTCCGCAAAAGTAGAGGTGTTTCATATTCATCTCTGGTCAAACAGGTCAGTCCAGGTGGAACTGTACGCATCCAGAACGGGAGCTGAGGCGGGAGCCTTGGTGTAGTATTGTCTCCTGCGTTTTTCCTTTCTGCCCTGGATCATCATCTCAACAGCCATCTGGTAGCGTGCTTCATGGAGGTTCTTTCTTACCTGTTCTTCATAGTGGTTCACCCTGATGGTTTTCTTCAGGGCGAAGTGGAAGGTGACAATCATGGCGTACCAGAACAGTGAGAGCAAGAGCGGTTGTAGGTCAAGATAGGAGTAGGGAAGGCTCACCTGAGCAGCATTGCTTGCAACCTGATACAGGTTGAGAGCATTGGGCCAGAGAATGAAAAAGGTGAGAAAGAGCGGCACAATCCAATAGAGTCCCTGTCGTGAGAAAAGGAAACGCAGACAGGCTGCGAATGCAAGGAAGTTCAAGAGCAGGCAAACCAAAGGCAGTGCATAGATT
>NZ_JAEKNT010000483.1 GCF_016406725.1 Sphaerochaeta sp. S2
GTGCATGGAGGGGAAGTTGACCTATGGGGTCAGGAGGATCTATGAATAATTTGAACTCAGTATTGTTGGAAGGAAACCTTGTAAGGGACCCTGAGCGTGTGGAACTCGGGGAGAATACAAGCGCGATGACAAAGTTTGCAATCGCTGTTAACAGGTTCTTTCGTAACGCAAAAGCAGAAGCCGTGGAAGAGGTGATGTTCATCAACGTTCAGGCATGGGGAACGCTGAGTAAGAACTGCATGACTTATCTACAGAAAGGAAGGGGAGTGAGAGGGGTTGGAAGACTTCGCCAAGGGCGCTGGCCTGACAAGGATGGAGGAAACCGGAAGCGCATCCTCGTGGTAGCTGAGCATGTCGAGTTCAAGAAAGAGCCAAATACCACTGCCAAGGCAGATGAGCGTGAAGAACTTGATGAGATTGACCAGGAGATTGCATTCTGAGCGTATCGAACTTATGTTGATTCTTTTGCCTCCTCTTGAAAAGACAGGGGAGGCCGTACCTTTTGCAGTGGCAGTCGAGTAGAAAGTGACTACCAAACCGTACACATAAAGGTCTAACAAGATATATATCTTCAGGTTTGTGGATTTTTTGGAAGTTCTACCCGGTACCTGAAATCGTCAAATCACTCGCTCAGTGCCCTAAAGTGACACTTTCTGAGGAAAATATGACAGTTCTTCCTGGTACCGATATTTCCCGGTGGTCATGACTCCTGAGAATGCTTTCTGAGTGAGGCTTACTTATATAGAATCCACCATAGAGTGAGTAAGAATTTAAAAGCAGAATAAAATCGTCAACAACTGTTGAGCACAACCCGGTGACAAAATACCAACCGTTGACGATAGGCGGGTAGGCATCTTGAGTAGAGAAGGGAATCAAGTTTAGCTTGCCTAACAACAATGCGAGTAAAAAGATAGTGCACAGGATGCAGTGACCCATTTACGAAACTGATACCTTTTATGAAAGAAGATGGCTAGAATTTAGTATCAGTGCATGGTTTTATTAGCTCTCGATTTTATCACACAAGGGAAACTCGAAGGGTGCCGATGAAGCAAACCTTGCCACGTGCCGTGCCGCCGTGGGAGGTGAAGCCAATGTACCGGGACCGCCTACGCATCCTCCGGGACATGCCATTCCTTCCACAAGATCCGGACAGGTACTACCTTTGTCGATATGTTTCAGCATCTCAAGACAATCGGAGAGGGTGTCTGCTTTTTCGAAGCTGATGTCCGTTATACCGAACTTCTCTTCTGCTGTCCTGATGATCGCATTCCCGACTCCCGAAGCATTCGCATATCCGCGCCCGAGTATGCTCGCGTCCTGAATGGCAGGACTCTCCCCGATTGTCGAGAGATCAATCTCGAAGGCAACGAAGAGCGCCGCAAGCTCCTCGAAGGTCAAGACATGATCCACATATCCCGACACTTCGGTGGTGAGTGCCTCATACTTCTTGGCAATGCATGGTCCGATGAAGATTACCTTCGCATGTACATCGGATTCCTTGATCTTCTTCGCCGTCTCCACCATCGGTGTATAGCTGTCGGCGATATTTTCCGCCAGATCCGGATAGGAATTTCGTGCGGTCAAGACCCACGAAGGGCAACAGGAAGTTCCAAGAAATTTTCCCTGTTTGGTTGTGTATTTTTCGGCGAGTAGGATTGTGTCGCAATCCGCGCCATAGGCGACTTCCATCACCCGGTCGAATCCCAGACGCTGGATGCCGGCAAATATCATTTCCGGTGTCACCTTGTTGCCGAACTGCCCGGTGAATGATGGTGCCACGATCGCATGCAGCTTCGGGGAAGTCGTCTTCCGTTTCCGTTCCATGAGGGAGAAGGTCACCTGGACAATCTCCGATTTGTCGGAAATGGCGGCGAAGGGGCAGGATACTGTGCATAGTCCGCAGCTTACGCAAATATCTTGATGGATACGGGCATACCCTTCCTCATCCGAATCGATTGCATCCACACCACACGCCTCGGCGCAGGGACGTACTCTCCTGGTAATGGCGGCATAGGGGCATACTTGGACACATTTCATGCATTTTATGCACTTCTCCTGGTCTATGAGTGCTTTTCCCTCAGGGAATGAAATGGCGTTTCTCGGGCATACGATCGAACATGGATGTGCCATGCACGACTGGCATCCGTCGGTGACGATAACCTGATCCTCGGGACATTTCTCGCATGCGGCGCGGATGACGTTGACCAGGGGAGTCTCGATGATCTTTTCACTGGTGAAGGCCTTTTCGATTC
>NZ_JAEKNT010000484.1 GCF_016406725.1 Sphaerochaeta sp. S2
AGATAGTTCCTGATACGTTCAATCAAATTTCCAAAACTGATAGCTTTTTTTGCAAAAGAGGCTATCAGATCACTTATGGTACCATCCATGGGGATGATGGAGACAGACTTCCCCATTTCCTGCATGATGAACGGTTCATCGAATTGCTGGAGCCCTGTCTCGTCAGAGGTGGAAATGATTATTGAATCGATAAAACAAAGATTTGCGGTATTGATGTATAACGGATTGAAAACCTGCCCATAGCTGAAAAGGGTCTTGGAACGCTGTCCAAACCGCTTTCTCAGATAGGTGGTTGTCATTTCTATCTGGTTGGAACGGTCCTTTGGAGAGAGCAAGCTCAGGATACTCTGGTTGAATGAACCGGTGAGCAACTCAAGCTTTCCATTTTTGGCAAGGTCGGATATCAAGAGATTAACCGAACTATAGTTAACATCAAGCCAATCAAGCAGAGGGATGCTCAATGAAAGTTGCATGATCGCATCTTCATGTGCATGGAGATGAGTAAGCAAAGGTTTGCATACAGCTTCCAATGCCCGTTCGTAAACGGGCATTGGCTCAGCATTGGTGATTTGACTGTACGCACCTACTAATAATTTCATGCACTACCGCTTGATGATACACTTGGTCGGACACGCCTCTGCAGCATCAGCAATCTGGCTGTGTGGGAGTGTCTGATCGAAGGTAGAAAGGAAACTGTCAACTTTACATCCTGATTCAGGATACTTGTTTTCACAGATTTTACAACCAATACAACCGACTGTACATACTTTTCGTACTTTTCCACCCGGCTCATGGCTGTTGCATTCAATAACATAGTCACTATCTTCATAAATCATGTGCATAGCACCCGTTGGGCAGATCTGCACACACTTTTCACAGCTGATACACTTCTTTTCATCAACGATGATATATCCCTGCTCATCCCTGCTGATGGCACCGGTCGGACAAACCTTGATACAGGAACCGAGGTGCAGACAGGCTGATTTGCAACCGTAATCCCCACCAAAGAGCAGAAATGCTGCATTACAGTCCTCAAGACCTTCATATTTGTAGTCTTGCGAACTCACATCAACATTACCACGGCACATGACGTGAGCCACTTTTCTTCTTGTATCGCCAGAAGCTTCAACCTTCTGCCCCATAATTTCGGCCATTTTTGCCACCAAATCAGGACCACCAGGACTACAGAGGCCAATTGGGGCTTCGCCAAGTGCAACAGCTGCAGCATAGGCAGCGCAACCGGCATACCCACATACACCACAGTTTGCACCAGGCATGATAGGTTCAAGAGCCAAGGCTTTCGGGTCCTTCTTGACCGCCAATTTCTTTTCAGCATAGGAGAGACCGAATCCGAAGAGTCCACCCAACACGGCGACTACTATGATTGCCATAACAATATTCACAACGATCCCCCTTATACCAGATGCAGATTGGTGAGCAGTGACTTGTCAAAAGCCATGAAGGCCAAAGACATCAATCCAGCAGAAATAAAGGCAATGGGAACGCCACGATACGCTTTTCTCACCGGCTGCAGATCAAGTTTCTCGCGAATATTGCTCATCAACACGATAGCCAGAGTGAAGCCAAGACCTGCAGCAAGCCCTCCAATAAAGGCTTCCATCACATTGTATTCATTGGTGATATTGATAATGGCAATACCCAAGACAGCACAGTTGGTGGTAATCAGGGGAAGATAGATACCCAGAGCCTTATACAAGGCTGGACTTATCTTCTGGATCACCATTTCCAATAGCTGTACCAAACTTGCTATCACAAGGATGAATGTGACCGTCTGGAGGTACTCAAGACTAAAAGGGACCAATAAGAAGTAATAAATTGCCCAAGTAATCACAGAGGCAACCGTAGTGACAAAGGTTACAGAGGCACCCATTCCGATGGCATTCTCACTGTTCTTCGAGACACCTATAAACGGACACATGCCCAAGAACTGGGAGAAAATAAAGTTATTAATAAATATGAAGGTTATTAGTATTGCAATATAACTCATGTTATCTGTCCTTCTTACGTGAAGAGTTCCAATCGAAGAACGCCTTCAGGAATCCCATGATCAACAACGCACCAGGTGCCAAAGAGAACACTCTAATTGGATTGTTGTAGAACCAGGGAATATTAATTACACCACTGAAATTGCCCATGGGAAACAGGGTAATGGTACCAGAACCAAATAATTCACGAATCAAGGCCAGCAAGGTCAGACCCAATGCAAACCCAATGGACATTCCGATTGCATCCAAAATGCTATCAAGAACGGTATTTTTACTCGCAAACGCTTCAGCCCTTCCCAGAATGATGCAGTTTACCACAATCAGTGGAAGATACACACCCAATGCATTATAAACAGAGGGGACATATGCATGCATTACCATCTGGATAAATGAAACCAACGAAGCAATAACAACAATGTACGCAGGAATATGTATTGATGCAGGTATGAATTTTCTCAATGCTGAGATAATCATGTTACTAAAGAGCAAAACGAACATTACACCTGCAGACATACCAATCGCATTCGAAACCTGGGTAGAAACTCCTAGTACAGGACACAAACCCAACATCAACACAAAAATCGGATTATCCTTGAACAGCCCTTTGGAGAGTTCTTTCATCTTGCTCATTTCACACCTCCAATATTTTTCACATAGGCACTCCCTGCTTCAATCGCTCTGGAAACTGCTCCAAAAGTGATGGATGCACCACTAATCGCTTGAGCGTCAGCATCGGTGAGCATGGTTTTATCTGTTGGAACAGGGGTATCAGCACCAGTTCCTTGGAATTTATCCATATATGATGAATCTGCAGCTTTTGATCCAAGGCCAGGCGTCTCACTATGGGTCAAGAGTTGAGCAACCATCATTTCGCCGGAAACCTTATATGAGGCAACCAAGGTCATCTGTCCACCATATCCGGCACTTTTCAACCCTACAATATATCCGGCAAGTTGCCCATTATCGGTTAAGTCGATGGTATACGTGACATAGGGGTCAGCCTCTACCGGCTTTTCACTTCCAATTGCAAACCCATTGCTGACTGCTGTCAGTGCCAATTGTCTTTGTTCATATTCATATTGCTCAATAACCGGGGCAGTGATTGAGTTCGTCATCGCTAAGGCAAAGGCGCTTACAGCACAGATCGAAAGCAATATCAGTGAATATTTCAGATTCTTTGTCATGCCCTAGCCTCCTTCTGCTTCTTCCTCAGTTCTCTGGTATCACCAAATTTACGAGGTATGATGTATCTGTCTATCATCGGTGTAAAAATGTTCATCAGGAGGATTGAAACGGAGACCGCTTCAGGCATGCTCCCGAAATATCTGAAGAGGAAGGTAAAGAATCCACATCCAATGGCGTACACGATCTGGCCCTTATGACTGATTGGGCTGGTTACATAGTCCGTTGCCATGAAAATGGCTCCGAGCATCAGACCTCCACTGAAGATGGAAGAGAGGAAACTACCGCCAAATATACCCAAGCCTGATGGGATCCCACCAAACATCCAGGATAATACTGCAGTAGAGAGAATGTAGGTCACCGGAATATGCCAGGTGATGATCTTCCTTGCAAGCAGATAGAGTCCACCAATAAGCAAGGCCAGTGCACTAACCTCACCGATACATCCGGCAACATTACCAAGGAAGGTGTCAATGGTAAAGGCAGAAATACCGGTCATCGCTGAAAGGTTCTGTGCAATCTCAGTGGCAGGGTATCCCATTGAAGAGAGCAAGGAACTACCATCGAGGCCCAAGGTCCCTCCAGAGACAGCCGTCTTGCTCAGGGAGAGAGGGGTAGCTGAGGCAAGTGCATCAGGAAGAGCCGAGGCAAGGGTCCGGGGAGCGACAAAGCTGCTCATTGGTGTGGTAAACGAGAAGAACACGAATACACGACCAGCGAGTGCAGGATTCGCCCAGTTAGCCCCTAGACCACCGAACACCCATTTTGCCACAAATATTGCAAACACACTTGCCAGGAACGGAACAAACAAAGGAACCGAAGGACTCATGTTCATTCCAACCAACAAACCGGTAAGGAACGCTGAGCCATCCCAGAGGGTTGACTCCTTATACAACTTGCCAAGCAAGAATTCCGACAACAAGGCTGTAAGGATAGAAACCCCAAGCACCAACAGAGACCTGAAGCCAAATACATACACACCCCAAAGGGTTGCAGGAGCAAGTGCGAGTGAAACACTCCACATAATGGACGCGGTATCTGTCTTCGCA
>NZ_JAEKNT010000485.1 GCF_016406725.1 Sphaerochaeta sp. S2
AAAGAGACAGTCCCTGCCCCATGTTTGACAATCCTGAGTTGTTGTTGGATATGGTCAACCAGTCGGGGGCTCAAAGCACCCAACGGATCGACTCAGAATCAGTAGAACAGCTCTATGCTAAATGCAAGCCGATTGCTGACAAGTGGAAGCCAATTGCTGATGAACTCTGGGAGGAATACCAGAGATAGATTCCCCATAACCTTCTCTCCTCATCTCTTGGCAGGTACGTTTCACGCGCGTACCTGCCTTCTCTGGTGCTCTCGGTACGAGCATTTTCTCAAGGATGAAAGCCCCAAGTACATAGCTAAGGGTAAAAGCATCCTCCAAAAGGAGGAATCTGATGAAAGCCGAAGGCAATTTTCTGGCCTGATGGACAGTAATCTCATCAGGCATGCCCCTATGGATTTGGATATTAAGTTAGTACAAAACAAACATCTTCAATGAGTGTTCTTGTATCAAGAGTTGGTTGTCGTTGATGATTTATTAGTAAGGGTATTGTATGTGATGAAACAAAAAGGAAAGCTACAAGGAATACACGGATACGAGTGCTTTGTTTGCAAAGGATTGATAAATTATTATGGATAAGAGGCCCATCTGAAAGCTTAATCAGATACTGGATTAAAAATAATACCAACTGTTCTATTGACATCGCAGCTAATAATCTTTATTTTGACACTGATGTCAAAATAAAGAATCTGAAGCAAATTCTGTGAAGGAGGCTCGTCGTGCCAAAAATTGTTGACCATGATTATCGGTCCAAGGACATCATCAATCAAGCCTTGGAAATATTTTCAAGAAAAGGTTATTACTCTGCCAACTATGAGGAAATCGCAGAAAAATGCGGACTAAGCCGAACCGGACTGTACAAATATTATGCAAACAAAGAAGCTATCTTCATCGAGACAGTTCGGTATGTGGTTGATTCGGTCACAGGAAAATTGCACGATGTCGTCCAAGCCAAGTCGATTTCTTCTTCCCAGAGATTGAAAGAAGTACTTAGCGTATTTGCGGATTTTATGAAAAACCGTAATTTCTCTTCCATTCTCTTGGAATTCACTGTTTGCATGAACCATGATCAACCTTTGACGGTTACACAATGTCTCCAGGAGTCCATCAAATCCTTATGGACAGTCACCGAAACCGTATTTGCAAGTCTGGGAAATAGCTCTTCGTATGCATTCTCCTTGGCTTTCATGGGACTATCGTTCTTCCAAAACCATATTTTGCAACCTCTTTTCGGAACGGTAGAAGGGGAAGGTGATCGATATACTTCCTTGTTGGAGCAATGGGAGAGTATGTCCAACAAGAAACACGAGATGATTATTTCAAGTGTCTTGAATTGTGGACTGCAATGAGTGTCTTAAGAAAAAAACCATCACAAACAAAGGAACAAAATCATGGATCACATTACGCATGGCATCAGTAATACTGCATTGCATCTGGCATTGCATTTCATGGAGAGCAATCCGGAAGAGAATATCCCCAAAGTTGTGGATGCTCTCTTGATTTTCATAAATGACAAGGGTAGCAGGCGAAAGCTGCTTGCTGCAAAAAAGGTAATGAAGGAAAAAGATAACCCATATAGGAATCTCATCATCAGAGGTTTTGACGAACTTCAACCGATAGTAAGAAAACGCTTTGTCTCCAATTTTGTCGTTAGCGCCTCAATGACAGGGCCCGAACGCACTGAAGCTTTACGGAAACAGTACGACTGTAACATCCCCTGGGCCATCCTCATGGATCCGACCAGTGCATGCAATCTTAGATGTACTGGTTGCTGGGCTGGCGAATATGAAAAAACAGATTCATTGGAGTATGAATTGATGGACAGGATCATCATGGAAGGTAAGGAATTAGGAATCTATTTCTATATTTATTCAGGTGGAGAGCCAACAATGAGGAAAACGGACCTACTCAAACTGGCAGCAGTACATGATGATTGCATGTTCCTTGCGTTCACCAACGGGACACTGGTGGATAAGGAGTTTTCACAAGCCTTGGCTGTTCTTGGTAACTTTGCCTTGGTTTTCAGTATTGAGGGTTATGAGAAACAGACTGATTTCAGAAGAGGATCGGGAACGTATGGAAAAGTCCTTCAAGGCATGCGTCACATGCGTGAGGCCAAGGCCCCATTCGGCTTCAGTACCTGCTACCATTCAAAAAATGTGGATAGTATAGGAAGCGAAGATTTCTTGGATTTCCTTATCGGACAAGGATGCATGTTTGGTTGGTATTTCACCTACATGCCTTTGGGGAGGAATGCTGACCCTACATTGATGACGAACGCAGATCAGCGGGAACACATGGCTCATTGGGTACGTGAAATGCGAGCAAAGAAACCAATTTTTCTGCTTGATTTTTGGAACGACGCTCCGTATGTAGGCGGTTGTATTGCGGGGGGCAGAAGATATCTGCATATCAATGCCGCAGGGGATGTGGAACCTTGTGCATTCATCCACTATGCAAATAAGAACATTAGGAATAGTTCGTTGCTGGATGCGTTGCAGTCCCCTCTTTTCAAAGAATACAGAAACCGGCAGCCCTTCAATAAGAATCTTTTCCAGCCATGTCCCTTGCTCGATAATCCAGAGGCTCTAGCTCAAATGGTAAAGATTTCTGGAGCCATATCGACGCAACCACTGGATCACGAGGATGTAGACGAGCTTTGTGCAAAATGTACTGGCGCAGCAGAGGACTGGGAGAGTCATGCCAATATGTTACGTGAGCAATATTCATGAATTGTGATGGTTTTTGCATGCCAGACTTGGAAATTGATGAGGATAGTTGGTTTGGTACTCTTCACGTCTGTCGAACAACATAGGGAATAGATATGGCAGGTCTTTGGAGTTGGGTTGTGCTGTTTCTAGTATCCTCCTTCTTGGGATGGTTGCTGGAATCAGCCTACCGTAGCATTAAGGAACATAGATTCATTGATTCTGGGTTGTTAAGAGGACCCTTCGTCCCAATTTATGGGGCAGGTGCCGTCGTCATCGAATCCATAGATATATTAGTGCCTGATCACTTGATCTGGGTTGAAATCACGGCATGCATTCTTTTTTGTACCATGCTTGAGTTTCTTGTACATCTCTTTTATGAGAAATTATTTGAGTTGAAGCTGTGGGACTATTCATCCTTCTTTCTAAATTTACAGGGAAGGGTTTGTCTCTTGTACTCGTTCTATTGGGGGATTCTAGGCTATGTATACCTACATTTTCTGCAACAGAACATCTGGTTGTTTATGGATTTGATTCTTGCGACTAAGGGGTTTTGGATAATAGCAGTTAGTTTTTCGATCTACTTCATTTTTCAAGCCATCTCGAATGCATACGAGTTGTTGCATATCCGTCATTTAAAAAGAAACCTTTTAGGGCTTCTGGAGAATCCAGCTGCTGAAAATCTTGAAGCTGTCGGAAGGAAAGCCAATACGAGGATCCTCTTGGCCTTCCCTCAGATTCTGAAGAGCGAGCTGTCTTTGTTCATTGCAAAAATTTGGGGGCGGTCGACAGCTGTAATTGGATTCCTTCCGTACAGGAAGGCGATATGGATACTCTTGCATGGGCGGATTCTTGACGAGGATCAGGAGGATGGGCAATTTTACCTAGCAATAGAGGACCTGCTCGAGAACCGAAATGTCATGTCCATGGCTGGCATTCAGCATCATCAGGCATCTACCTTGAGTCATTCATTGCTGATATCACAAGTATCGTGGTATCTGGCAGATGCCTTCGGCTTGGATAAGAAATCATGTGCCAGGGGCGCTCTCCTGCACGATTTCTTCCTGTATGATTGGAAAAGAGAGAAGCACCCCCACCATGCCATGAGGCATGCAGGAATTGCGCTTGAAAATGCACAAATGTATTTTGACCTCAATGAAATGGAAAAGGACATCATACTGACTCATATGTGGCCCCTTTCAAAAACCATCTATCACTATCGCGAGTCATTGTTGGTCAGCATGGTTGACAAGATTGTCTCATCAAAGGACCTGATAGCCATGCTGCGACTAACTAAATGAGATTACATAAAGATTGATTGCTTTGTGAATCGTGGGAATTTGGATGCTCAATCGAAAAAGGACAAGAAATGAGTAACATAATAGATTATGTCAAAGTGGCAAGGGACGGTTTTGATTCAAGACCTTTCTGCGAGGTGGACAGTCTTGTCTTGTCGCAATTTTCATATCTGCAATTCAATGGGTTTGTACCGGGAATATCATCCTTGGATGGTTCCATCAGTATACGTGAACTTATGGAACAGGACAATCTGGAATGGCTTTTTCTGGGCGTTCGTGATCATAAAAGCAACCTGAAGCTGTTGTTGGCGCTTGCTGATAGCCCCAGATTCCAAGATGTACGGATGTCTCGGTATGTAGATCACACAGATCAAGTTCAGGAAAAGCAGTTTTCTGCGATTACTTTTTTGATCACTGATGGGATAGCATACGTTGCCTTCCGAGGGACTGATTCGACATTCGTTGGATGGAAAGAAGACTTTAATATGGCTTTTCTCAACCCCGTTCCTTCCCAAGTGGAAGGGGTGAGATACCTGAACAGCTTCATTGGAAATCCATATTCGACTATGCTTGTAGGAGGGCATTCGAAAGGAGGCAATATCGCGGTATATGCCTCAATGCATTGTGAGCAATGCATTCAGGATAGGATACAAGTCATATTTAGTCATGATGGCCCGGGGTTCTCCGAAGATATTTTCCAAAGCGAAAATTATGCGAAGATAAAATTCAAAATTCTGAAGACCGTGCCTCAGTCTTCTCTGATAGGGATGCTCCTGCAGCAACAGGAGGATTTCAAGGTTGTCAAGAGCGACCGATTTTGGATCATGCAACATGATCCCTTTTCTTGGTTGGTTGAGGGGTTTGATTTCCAATATGCAATCAATATGAGTGGAAATGCTTCCTACTTCAACAGGGTCCTCAATAAATGGGTATCATCGTTTGACATGAAGCAGAGAGAAGTCTTTGTGGAGTCTTTTTATCTAGTCATAAAATCCACAAATGCAAAGACTTTCAGGGATTTATTGTTCAACAAAAAGGAAAAAGCATTTGCTGCTGTGAATGCCATCAAGGACATTGATGATGACACAAGACGCTTTATGTTGAATACTTTTGGTTCTCTATTTGTTTTATTGGTTCGTGATATCGATAAGTATGGATTATGGAAAACTTGAGGAATTTGATACCTTTTGTGGCCAGTAGAGTTTTCTATGTAGTAAAAAATCTATCCAGCCCTCTCCATTCGTGTTATAAAAAACCATGCCGGACGAGAAAAGGAAACCCATCATACATGTCATACCAGCCAGGCGACATTTCAAGCGTCTCCGGGTTGCCTTGTACTGCCGTGTGAGCACGCAGATGGAGCGCCAGCTGCAAAGCCTCTCGGCCCAGATGGACTTTGAGAAAGAGGACATCCTGGAGAATCCCGCTTGGGAATATGTCGGTACCTATATCGATATCAAGTCTGGTAGGACCATCAGCTCCCGTCCGGGGTTCCAGAGTCTCTTGGCCGACTGTGAGGCGGGCAAGATCGACATGATCTACACCAAGTCCATCAGCCGATTTGCAATGAATACGGTTGATTGTCTGAATTATACCAGAGCCCTTAAGAATAAGAACATCGGCGTTTACTTCGAAAAAAAACACTTCCGTACACCAACATGCCC
>NZ_JAEKNT010000486.1 GCF_016406725.1 Sphaerochaeta sp. S2
GTACCAGAGTCCTGGTCACCAGCTTCTGCATATCTTTCCAGAACGCTGCTCGCTGACTGGGAGCCAAGCCTCGTGCAAGGTTCTCTCCTCTTGCCTGAAGCAAGCTTCGTCTCTGCTGCAGCTGTTGGTCCAGCTGTTGCTGTTCCTCCTCATTGAGCAATGAGTGGGCAAAAGAGACAACCTTCTCAACATCAGCCTCTCCCTGAGGATTCCCTACCGTATAACAGAACTCCAAATACTCCCTTCCCTGACCTTCAGAGAGCGTATTGCTGACAATCTGCTTACCAGAGGGCTCGCTCTTTGTAAGTGTACGACTGACCTCCTCTTCCAGATATGGCCAGACAACATCCTTCTGTTGTTCGATCATATCAGAGACCGCCGGCAGGAGCTGGTCATCTGAAATCTTCTGTTTCTCTACTGATTGCAGCCCCATAGAGCAACCAGAGAGTTGCACAATGAGCAACAACACCACAGCCTGGGTAACAATTCTTTTTCCTATCATATTCCTTCCTCCTCTTGTATCTTTTTCTACTTCTTTTGCTTTAGGGGAAAAGACCACCCCAAAAGCAAGGAAAACCGAATCATGGGATAGCGGGAAAACCGTAATGAGAGCGTCTTGTATGCTGAATTGAATACCCCGTTTGGGTCGCGTATGATCACCCTTGGTTCAACGCGTAATCCTCTGTAAGGAGTAATTGTCCAGCCGATTGCCATTTCATTGAGAAAACGGAGGGATTCCTCTTCATCGTCATACCAATCATTGAAAAGAAAGCCTACCTGGATAAGGGAAACGGTAAGATGCAACCCACAGTCCAAGGGGTAGTAATCGAGAAAGAGACCGCTTTCCAGTAATCTAGGTCCTCCTCTCTCACGCTCAGCAGCAAGTCCAATGGGAATACGGAGGGCAAACTGTTCATCAAGGGTGAGACCAAGCTCCACACGAGCAAGTACCGTTTCCTCCCATAGTGCATCGATGAGTGCTCCATCCACAGAGCAATACATGGTAGGTCCTGCCCCAAAGAGCGGACTACTTATGATGAGCAGTGGTATGAGTATGATCATTTTACGCACATATTCCTCCGTACGCTGAAACTAGCACGGAGTAAGGTATGGGAATATTCACCAAATTGGGTACTATCAAATAGGAGGAAAGGGTCTCTTCATAAGAAAAACAGGAATTCTTCTCATTAATGGTTGCAAGTCATGGTAAACTTGTACACAAACTATGATCTTTATTGTTATAGTTTATTGTAAGGAGTTTGTTGTGAACAAGATTTGGTCTGTAGTATTGATTGTCATTGCTGTCCTGACTGTGGCTGCAGGTACCTACTGGTACGTGGAGTTCAGGCCTTTGGCTGGACAAAGTGGAACAGAACAAACGGCAACCAGTGAACAAACAGGAGAGCGTGAGACCATACAGGTCCCACAGGTTTCTCCTGCACAATATGTAGAACCAAAGCAAGCAACAGAACTCCCCCCAGAACTTATGCAACGTCCTGAGGAGACTGTGCAAGAGCCCAATATCCCAAGTATGCCGGCAATGAAAGAGGAAGCCCAGCAATCGGTGATACAGGTTACAAGGCCTATGCCACTTCCTGTAAGCCCCTTAATCCAAAACGGACTCCTCAAGCTTCCGCGGCCCAGGGGACCGGTGGTACAAGTGCCCTTCGCCCCTCCTCGTGTTGCAACAGATCAGGAAGAGAAAGGCCTGATGGAGAAGTCAACTCCTGTACTTGAACTGGAAGAAGAACCAAGGAAGAAAGAAGAACAAATTGAAATACCACTGCCAGAAGAAAAAGAAGCTGAAGAAATACAGACGGTAGTACTCAAACCTAGTACTCCGTCAGCCGCTACCAGCGCTGTCACCTTCGACGAGGAAGCTTTCCAGTGGTCGATCAACTCCTCGGTCTCATTCCTTGATTATCAGTTCCCTGGCTCGGACAAAGGCTTCGATATCCAGGTTGACCTCCTCAGACATGCAGAAGGGGCCTTCAAGTTTGGAGGGACCCTAGAATATGCGAAGGTAGAAGGAGATCATGAGATAAGCGTATTGGGCAAGGTTCAATGGAACCTACGTGACGACAAACCTCTTTCCTTCCCACTCTCTGTCTCACTTGGCCCAACGGTTATCATCCCATCCAGCGGAAGCAATGAGTTTGGGGTGACAGGAAAGATCCAGGGAGGAGTCTCCTATGCGTTGACTGAATGGATGCGTGTATTCTACGAAGCAGGAGTACAGGCACAATGGGTCATCACTGCCAATGACTTCACCATCCAGCTTGAACCAATGCGAATCGGATTTGGATTCAGTTTCTAGAGATCCTTGAAAGAGGGAGCCCCACTGGCTTCCTCTCCTACCTCGATATTCCCATGAGGCCTACTCCAGCCAAGTGCTGCAGTGAGAGCCTCTTTTTTTGTATGGGCACGAGAGACAACAAACTTTGCTTCACTCTGTCCTTTTGCCTTGAATGTGACCCCACTACGTACAGAGAGCACCTTTCCGATGGAAAAGCCCTCTATGTCAGCGATGGCCAGACGATATGACTCTTTAACAGGGTTGCTACCATCCCTGCGATAGAGAACCACAGTATCCTTGGTGACAATCAATCTACCTCTCAGCAGATCTCCTTCCCCCAGAGGAGGAACCATGGCACAGAACAGGGAGTAGTGAAACGTCTCGTCCGTAGCCTTACGGACCTCTTTCTCAGAAACGTAGTAGGTGATCCTATAGAACAACCACACCAACAGAAACAAGAGGGGGAATAAAGAGTAATAGAGCCCTTTTCCAATATAGGAGGGATTGATAAAGACCAGGAAGAAGGTCAATGCCAATAGGATGAGTTTGATTAAAGCTTGCATGCCCCCAATGTACTTGCTCGAAGAAAAAAAGAAAAGCCTTGAAGCAGATGTTTACCGTTCGCCTCTTCTTTATTGGAGGCTACAATGAACAGAATATCACAATGTTCACGATGGCTTTGGATTCCCCTTCTTTTATGCTGCATGTGTTTTACTTTTGGGGGATGCAAAGAAGAGAGCGCAGGTCGCTCCTCCTTGCATGTAAGCATGGAGAAGCAATCTGGAGCTGAGAAGACCTTGTTGCCAAATGACACTCCCCTGGAAGTGTCTCGCTATGTAGTGGAAGGTACAGGACCCCAGGATACCACCTTCAGTGTCATGTCCAACACCAATAAAGTCGATGTCGATGGACTCTTGATCGGCACCTGGGATATCACGGCCGTGGGGAGAAACGACCAAGGCATCGACCTTGTCACAGGTTCTGTCTCGGTCAACCTATCAAAGGACCCATTGGAGACAGTGATTAAACTGAACGCACTTAGCGGCAATGGGATGATGGATATTCATCTGGGATGGGATGCAACCAAAATCAACAGTCCCAGCCTTGAGGTATGGCTTACCGACCCACAGGGAACAATCACATCGCTAACCCCAACAACGAACAACATGGAAAACGGCTCTGTTGTTTTCACCGGTTCCTATCCTGCGGGTTCCTACTTGCTGAGGGCAAAGCTGTACAGTGGAACAAGGTCGGTTGCTGGTTGTGCAGAGGTAATCCGGATAGTGGGAAACAAGACCACCGAGGGTGCTATCGAACTGACTTTGGATAAGTATGCAGATATTCCTGCAACCATCACCTTGGTAAACAACCTGGGAGTACCCGTTGAGTGCAGCATCCAAGGGATCAGTGAAGTCATGGAGGCACAGGTCCCGGCAACTGCAACACTCTCCGCTCAAGATGCAAAGGACCTGGAGGTAAGCTGGTATCTGGACGGAGAGGAAGTAAGCAATGCCCTCTCCTGCACTTTCACACCTGAGAGTGGACAACATCGCTTGGATGTCATTGCGAAAGGAGCACTCCTGGCTAGTACTGGGTCGGCCAGCATCACTTTCAAAGCCGCTGTCGAGGGAACCGCGGGGGTTCCTAAACTCGTCGGAATGGTAGAGGACACTACCGATGGCTTGTATGTCGGGAAGAATGCCCATGTGGCATTCCTGCCTGATGGAAAGTTGGTGCTGGCCAGCAACCAACATCAGACCATCCAGGTCTGTAGGATTGTCCGTGATACCTTGGAGGTGGTCAACACCTATACCACAACTGATGGCTTCAATGCAGTACAGGTAACCGACATATACGTCGATCCACTCACAAAACTTGTTGCCATCGCTGATGCAAGTATTCCAAGCCTAAGCGTCTATTTCTATGATTCAAAGAATGCAACGCTCACCAAACAGTTTGAACGAAGTAACACCTATTACAAAACAAGCAGTTCAAGCAAAACCTTCACAAGCCTGCATCAATTATGCAAGGAGGCAAGTACAGGAATTCTCTATGGCCTTATACCTGATGCCTCGCATGTGGTACAGACAAACCTGTATGCCCAGACACCGGAGAGTGCTGACCCTGGTGAATATATTTGGTGGTTCTCCAACCCTCCTGTCTTTGACGCCTTGGCCATCTCAGAAGGATCGCAGAGTGCAGCTTTGGCAGACACTGGCACGGGATTCCTCAAGCTCTGTCGGAAAAACGCCATGGATGATCTGTTTGCACAGGACCAGCATTTCCAGAGTACTGACACACCATATTTGGACAATATTGGTTCCCTGCACTTCATCAACGATGAGCAGCTCATCTATGCAACGGATAACGATCTTGGGAGGTTTGCTTATGCAGGTAACACATGGGCCCAGAAGGAGGTGTATACCTCCTCCCAGAATGATATCGGGGCAATGGAAGGAATCTCACAGCTCGTCTCAAACAAGGATGACACCATGCTCTACGTACTTGCAAAAGACAGCAAGAATGTTGTTTCTTTCTCTGTTGATGGGTTCGGGAGACCGCTCTTCCTGGAAAATAGTTCCCTTGGTGATTATGTTCCAGCTAGAATGACCCTCTCACCCAGTGAAGAACACCTGGCTATTGTCTCAGACATGAATGATTCACTGATTCTGTGTGCCATTCCCTAACTTTCGATATTGCGCTTTTTAACACATTGAGACCCGGATAATCCGGGTCTCTCTTAGAATAAGAATGCCCGGCCTGTCGGGGGCCGGGCAAATTGGATACTGGCCAACTATCAGGCCTTGTAAACAGGAATCTCCTGATAGGTGGTATGTAATAGATGATGAGACTTCTTGCTGAGCGGTTTGTCCAGGAACTCCTCGTACAGCTGCTTGATCGACTCGTTCTGGTGGGAACATCTGACCTTGCTCTGCTTATCATCCGAGTAGAGACC
>NZ_JAEKNT010000487.1 GCF_016406725.1 Sphaerochaeta sp. S2
CACGAAGATCTTTCCATCTCCGACATGTCCGGTATACAGGGCTTTCTTTGCCGTCTCGATCACCGTCCGTACAGGAACCTTGCTTACCACTGTCTCAACCTGCATCTTGGGAAGCAAGGTGGGAGAGACTGGCACCCCACGGTAGTACTCCTTCTGACCTTTCTGCATTCCACATCCCATTACCTGGGTCAGCGTCATTCCCATTACCCCGATATCATTCAAGGCTTCCTTGAGCGTATTGAACTTGCTCTGACGGCTGACAATGACCACCTTGTACATCTCTGCATCACGTGAAGGGGTAGAAGCAGGTGGGACTTTGTTTACCACAGGGACTGCCTCATCGATGGATGCGGTGGGTTTGAACCCAGCTACAACCGGCATGAAGTCAGCATAGCTGGATGCAAGGCCATGTTCCTCGAGGTCCAAGCCTGCAATCTCCTCTTCCTTGCTGACACGCAGTCCTACTGTTTTCTTGATAAGGAAGAAAACCAATCCCATGGTCAGGGAGACCCATAGCATTACAGAGAGAACACCAATGCTCTGGATACCCAGCAGGCCAAGGCCTCCACCATAGAAGAGTCCACCATCGAGCGCGAACAACCCTGTAAGTATAGTGCCCAGCGCACCACAGACCCCATGTACTGAGATGGCTCCAACTGGATCATCAATGTGCACCACTTTCTCAAAGAATTCGACAGAGAACACAACCACGATGCCGCTGATGATTCCAATGAGCGCAGCACCTACAGGAGAGACTGCATCACAACCTGCGGTAATGCCAACCAAACCTGCGAGGGCTCCATTGAGTGTCATGGATACATCCGGCTTCTTGTACCGAACCCAGGTCAGGACCATGGTAGCAGTAGCTGCAAAAGCTGCAGCGAGGTTCGTAGTTACCATGATGGTAGATGTAGAGACAATTGCCTCATCACCGGTAAGAGAGAGGGAGGAACCACCATTGAAGCCGAACCAACAGAACCAGAGAATGAACACCCCGAGTGCTCCAAGGGTCAAGCTATGCCCTGGGATTGCCTTTGCATTACCCTTCTCATCATACTTGTCAATCCTTGCACCGATGATCTTTGCTCCCCAGAATGCTGCAACCCCACCAACCATATGCACAGCGGTAGAACCTGCAAAATCGTGGAATCCCAGGGTTGACAGCCAGCCACCTCCCCAGATCCAGTGTCCGCTGATCGGGTAGATCACTGCACTGATCACAATTGAATACAGGCAATAGGAGGAAAACTTGGTCCGCTCTGCCATCGCTCCACTTACAATGGTGGCCGCCGTTGCACAGAATACTGTCTGGAATATCAGGAATGCAGAAGTGGGGATGTTTGAGTCGTATGAGCCACGGACAAACAGATCGAGGGACCCTATGAAGGGGTTGCTTCCCCCGAACATCAATGAGAAACCCAGAATCCAGAACACCGCACTTCCCAGACTGAAGTCCATCAGGTTCTTCATGATGATGTTTCCTGCATTCTTCGCCCTGGTGAAACCAGTCTCAACCATGGCAAATCCAGCCTGCATGAAAAACACCAATACAGAGCCCAACAACACCCACAAGGTGTCTACCGATACGAACATACGCTACCCCCTAAAAATGCCGAAAGGGTGCACGATGGAAATCCACCGTACACCCTTGTACGCCTGCCCAACGGACAGCAGAACGAAGAAAGGGCGATGCGGATTACTCCACATCGCCCTTGACGTTTGACCCTTTATAGCGAATTATCCCTAAGACTGTCAAGCACTTCTAGAGGGAAAGATTCAGGCAGGTTAGTTTCGGGTGGACAAAAACCCCGTCCTTCCTGACCAGCTCACCATCGAAGTACATCTCTCCACCACCATACTCACCTCTCTGGATCTGTACCAAATCCCAGTGGACAGCAGACTTGTTCCCGTTGTCACAATCTTCATAGGCATTACCCGGGGTGAAGTGGATTGATCCATAGATTTTCTCGTCAAAGAGGATATTATCCATGGGGTTCATGATGCCTGGATTGCATCCGAGGGCAAACTCCCCGATATAACGAGCCCCTTCATCGATGTCAAGGATTTCATTGATCAGGGCATCATCATCACTGTGTGCCTCAACAATCTTCCCATCCTTGAAGGTAAAACGCACATCCTTGAACTGATGCCCGTGATAGGTGCTTGCTGTGTTGTAGGCAATGGTTCCATTCACTGAATCCTTGACTGGGCATGAGTAAATCTCCCCATCCGGGATATTCATCTCCCCTGCACAGGGTATCCAACCCATTCCCTTCACAGAGAACTTCAAGTCGGTTCCTGGTGCTTTGATATGCACCTGGTCAACGGTATCCAAGAAGGTTTTTGCTTCCGCCATCGCTTTTGCCATTGCCTCATAATCGACTTCAGTACACACCTTGTAGAAGAAATCCTCGAACTCCCTTGTTCCCATGCCACCCTGCATTGCCATGATTTCGGTCGGATAGCGGAGCACCACCCACTTCGTGTAGGGAAGACGGGTCTTCATATGAACAGGGATATTGTAGTACGTACTTGCCAGATTTGACTGGGCAGGTATGGTTGCAAGCTCTCGGACATTGGCAATACCCCTGATACCGATGAACGCATCCATCTGCTTCATCCGATAGGTATCGACCTCAGCCCAGGCCTCCAAGGACTCCTTGCTCGCATTCTCCACCATTGCGCGTTCAATTCTCTGGTTCCAGATGTTGACCACAGGATATCCACCTGCATCATAGACCGCCTTGATCAAGGCCTCAGTCATGCTTGTGGGTACATCCACTGCATTGATCAAGCAGGATTCTCCCTTCTGTAGTTTTACTGAATACTCCACCAGAAGCTTTGCAAGCTTCTCTTCTCTAGGATCTGCCATTCTATGACTCCTTCATTATCAAATTCTTATTTCCATTGGTTGGGCTGTTGCCGGGTGGGGAAATTCCACCGCCACGGCCTTGAGAGCCAAATGATCTGCCTCTGCCCCTTTGTATACCGTATCGCCATCGATTGGCCACCCACTCCAAGCCAGATGGGCCCTGACCTGGTGACGAAAACCCGAGCTCAGCCGACACGTAAACTTCTGGGAATCGCCCTCAGTCCCACTATACCATACCTTGGTGAGATACCATGTACCGGTTGTCTTGTCGAGTAGATGACGGGGACTATCAGCGAGTACAGGGCGAACTTCCTTCCTATTCTCTCCATACCGCCTGAAGAGGCTTCCGATGGAGATTTCCCTGCCTTTATACATGAAGGGATCTTCATAGGGATAGGGGGGAAAACCAGCTCGCGTGGTGTCTTGGTATACATGGGAAAGCGCATGATACTCCTTGAAGAAGAGATCTGCTTTCTGGATAGCCTGCAGGGAAGCATAGGCTTCTTTTGTGCGTGCAATGACAACCAAGCCACTGGTCGCGGTATCCAAGCGGTGCAAAACACCACCCTCCCAAGTATTGATGCCCCCGACATCCAATACCTCCGGAAAAGACAAAGACACCAAGCCAAGCAATGTTAGCTTGTCCTTGGGGTCTGTCTTCAACGGTACGGTGGGCAGGTTTGCCTGTTTGTTCACCACCAGAATATCGTGGTCCTCATAGACAAGTTCCAATTGCATAGTATCATTCATACCTCTTCAATATAGCAAATATCCAGAGGTTCGGCACCTGAAAAACCGAAAAGAGAGAAAACGAGTTGCTTTGCACTGGAAGAAAGCTGTTGTATACTCTGCCTATGCAAGAGATACCTATCAATACCTATAATTCGCCAAACGTCATCCTGGAGTTGATCTACAAACTGAAGATCAAGGATGTCATGACGACGGACCTGGTCACCGCTACCAAGGATACACCACTACGCGAAATACAGTACATCATGAGGGAAAGGCAGGTCACCGGACTACCGATCGTACTCGGTAAGCGTCTTATCGGTATTGTCAGTATGGATGACATCATCCAGGCACTCGATAAGGGATATATCGATGAGAAAGCCCAGGACCATATGACACGCAACCTCATCGTCCTTGAGGATGATATGCCGATCTCTTTTGCGATCAGCTACTTTGACCGCTTCAGTTACCATCGATTCCCCGTCTTGAACAAACATAAGGAACTGGTGGGTATGATCACCAGCCGGGATATCACCAGCACCCTGTTGGTGGAGATCAACAGGGAGATTGAGGATCTTGAGAAGAGGACCCGTACCACCGGCCTCAGCGAGGAGATGAGTGGGGAAATACACACCTACTCCATTCTCAAGCACGACTTTGAGAATGCAGGGTATGCCAGTACCGAGATAAAGAAACGACTCAAGAGTGCAGGGATTGCCCCTCATGTAATCCGTCGCGCTGCCATCGCAAGCTATGAGCTTGAGATGAATCT
>NZ_JAEKNT010000488.1 GCF_016406725.1 Sphaerochaeta sp. S2
TCGTGTTACCCTGAGCAGTCTCTCTTGTTTATCAGCGATCTGGAAAGTGAGTCCCCTGAAGAGCAACCCGGAGTCCTCCAGGAACTGCAAGCCAATGTAGTACTTTCTGTAAAACAGGAAATGACCAACAGGTAAGTGAAGCAGTCTCCTTTCTGTTTGGAGAGGCCCTCGCTTCCCTCAGTCTTATCCAGATTCAGGAACTCGTCCTCTCCTTGGCCGTCTCGCTCCAGGATCTGGCTCATAGTTATGGACATACCATCTTCACCTTCTCAGAGGAAGAAGGAAGGAACCTCTTTGCAGAGCTTGCCTCGCTTACCACCCTGGGAAAAGCACGCCGTTGGTTCACCCATCTCTGTCTGGAAATCCGGGAGAAGATAGCCGGGCAAAGAGAGAACTCACACATCCAGTTCATAGGGAAGGCAAAATCCCTCATAACCAAACACTTCACTGAGTCTGGCTTCGGCCTTGAGGAAATCTGTGAGATGATCGGGGTCAGTCCATCCTACTTCAGTTCCACCTTCAAGAAAGAAGTTGGATTGAGCTTCGTACAATACCTGACTGCAATGCGTATGGACCGTGCAAAAGAGTTGTTGCTCAAGACTGAAGGAAAAACCTATGAAATTGCCCAGGCAGTCGGGTTCTCCGAACCCAACTACTTCAGCTTTAGTTTCAAGCGACATGTTGGGGTGTCTCCCAGCCAGTACAGACAGGCTAACCGATGAAAAGAGAGAGGCAACCGTACTCCATCATGACTCTCCTGACCTTTGCTATTGCGGTAGTCTCCATCTCCTTCACGCTCCTGATCTCTGCAATCCTCTACAGCCAGTTCTCATCCCAGATCAGGGAGAATGCAACCGTCTCAACAAGAGAGATTGTTCGGCAGGTAAATGCCAATCTGAGTTACTACACCAATGACATTCTCACCATCGCCACCTATGCCCGCGATCTTGCAAAACAGACCAATAGACTTCCCAGGGAAGAGATTGAAAATCGCCTACGGTCCATCGTTGACAGCCGCCAGGATATTGTCTGCCTTGTCCTCTTTGACCTTGAAGGGGAGACTCTGCTCTCCACCAGCGATGCCCCGCGCCGGCCAACAGAGGAGATCATTGGCCAGCCTTGGTTTACAAGGGCGATCGGAGGAGAAGGAAACTTCTACTTCACCGGCCCTCATGTACAACAGCTGTTCACCTCCAGTTATCCATGGGTCATCACCTATAGCCAACAGATCAGCTACACCAACAAACAGGGAGAGCTCAGCCAAGGGCTGCTCCTTATTGATATGAATTTCTGGGCGGTAAGTGAGCTTTGCCAGAGTGCAAAACTCGGGTCCACCGGGTATGTCTACTTCATAGACAATAATGGGAAAATCGTGTACCACCCCTTCCAACAATTGATCAACTCAGACCTGTTCAACGAAGACCTGGAGTCAGTCCAGGAACACATATTCGGAACCTTCACCAATACATTTGAAGGAAGGGAACGCCTGGTCATCATAGATACCGTGAACAACGCCCGATGGAGAATAGTCGGGGTAGCATACATGGATGAATTGATGGCAGGGCTCGACCAGTACACCACCGTTATGTTCATCATCCTTGCCTTCTGTATCATCACCACCATCCTCATCGCCCGTACTGCTTCTGCCTATATCAGCCGACCGATCAAGGAACTGGAAAGGTTGATGAACAGTGTGGAACGTGGTGACTTCTCCTCTCCACCAACCGTTGGAGGAAACCAGGAGGTTGCAGCGCTCAGCCAGACATTTGCCGTGATGGTGCAACGTATCAGGCAACTGATGGATGATATCGTCAAGAGCCAGGAGATGAAACGCAAGTTCGAGCTTGATGCCCTCCAGGCAAAGATCAATCCACACTTCCTTTACAATACCCTGGACTCAGTGGTCTGGATGGCTGAACAAAATGATACAAATGGTGTCATTACCATGGTGACTGCACTGGCAAGACTCTTCAGGATTTCGATCAGCAAGGGCAGGGATATCATTACCCTTGGGGAGGAGTTGGAGCATGTGAGAAACTATCTCATCATCCAGCAGATCCGTTACCGAGACAAATTCCAGTTCTCCATCGATATGGAACCAGGTGTCGAGAACCTCCCTACCATCAAGTTGATCATCCAGCCAATCGTGGAGAATGCCATCTATCATGGCATCAAGTACCTGCAGGAAATGGGATATGTCGATATCAAGGTGTTCAAGAAGAAACCAGGAGCTGTAATCATCGAGATCAGGGACAACGGAGTTGGTATGGATGAGCAGAGGCTCAATACCATACTCAGCATGTCCAGTCCCTCTCAGAAGAATGGTGCCGGAATTGGGGTAAGGAATGTGCATCAGAGAATCCAACTGTACTATGGGTCGGACTATGGTCTGGAGATATCCAGCGAACTGGATGAGGGAACACTGGTAAGGCTGGTCATCCCTGAACAGGATCCCATACAACCAATCAAGGTGGTACATCGATGAAACGAACTATCCTTCTCCTGTTGATTCCCTTGCTCCTACTCTCTGGCTGTTCCAGAAAGCAGCAGGATCCCGATACGCCTTACCGTATAGCTGTGATTACCATGATGCAGGGAGGAGAATTCTGGGGGGCGCTGAAGAATGGGGCACGTAGTGCAAGACTGGCAACAGGGGCGGTCCTGGAGTTCTTTGCCCCGGTCAATGAATCAGATTACGCTGGCCAGGTAGCCTTCGTAGAGGAAGCAATCGAACAAGGATTCGATGCAATCATCCTCTCCCCGAGCCATCATACACAACTGGAGCAAGTGGTGAGCAAAGCTCGATCCGCCGGTATCAAGGTGGTACTGGCAGACACCGGGCTCTTACAGGTAGACCCGGATTTCCTCATCACCGCTGATTACCAATTGATCGGAGAGCAAGTTGCTGAACACGCCTTCAGCCACTTCGGTGAGGAAGAACCCATCAATGCCCTGATCATCGGCTCCTTGCCGAATACCACCAACATGAGAGATCTTATCGGTTCCCTTGAGTCAACGTTCCAGCAAAGGGAAAATGCACACATCAACACGATTGCTTACAGCTTCTCTTCAGAGATATTGGCACGCGATACTGCTGCAAATGCAATCGAAGCTGATCCCTCGATCAACCTGGTATTTGCCTTGGAGGAGTATACCGCTCACGGTGTTGCTGCGGCCCTTTCTCCAAAGCATGAGATTCACTTCATTGCCTTTGGTAATACCCAGCATGAGATACAACTTCTTGAGGCTGAGGTAATCGATGCCTTGGTTGTCGTAAACTCATTCAACCTGGGGTATCGCAGTGTCCTCTCAGCAGTAGAACTCTTGGAGGGCAAAAAGCCAGCCCATAAACTGGTGGACTTTGCACTCGTGACCAAGGAGTCCATGTTCAGCGAAGAGCACCAGCACCTACTCTTCCAGACATTCCAATAAAAAAATAAGAGGCAGGTGTTACCCTGCCTCAGATGCGTAGAATACTTTCGACTATTTCTTCTGTACGTACTTCCTGATATCAAAGGAAACCGCCGATACAATGATGATTCCCTTGATGATATTCTGCCAGTAGGGGTTCACCCCAACAAACGTCAGACCATAGTTGATGAAACTGAAGATAATGACACCGGCAATAACGCCACTGACTGTTCCTACTCCTCCAGTTGTCGATACACCACCAACAACACAACTTGCAATGGCATCAAGCTCATAGCCATTTCCGTAGTTGTTGGTTGCTCCTCCGGTTCTTGCAGCTTCAAGTACACCTGAGAGAGAGATCAGGAAACCACAGACACCGAACAACCCAACCAAGGTCTTGGTGATGTTGATACCGGAAACCGCAGCAGCCTCCGGATTTCCACCTACTGCATACACATTCTTTCCAAAGACTGTCTTGTTGAGTATGAACCAGACGATAATCGACACAATGGCGGCGAATATGACAATCACTGGTATGAACCCGATGGACCCAGACCCAAGATAGGTGAAATCAGGGCGAAGTCCGCCGATGGGCTGGCTGTTGTTCGGTGGCATATTGAAATAGATTGAGTTGACTCCGTAGATGATCAACATCGACGAGAGCGTGGCAATGAAGGCCGGTACCTTGAACTTTGCCACAATCATTCCGTTCATCATACCAAAGAGAGTACCTACAATAACTGCCAACAGAATGGGAAGGAGCAAGGGGACCTGACCCAAGTCAGGATAGAAACGCCTGACGTAATCAGAGGTTTGGAGCATGGAGGCAGAGATTACCGCTGCCATACCAACCATACGCCCTCCGCCAAGGTCAACGCCACCGGTGAGGATTACGAACATCATACCGAGGGCCATGATGATCTTGGTCGAGCTCATCATCAGGATATCCCTGAGTACCTGTACTCTCAGAATACGGGGATTGATGATGGCGATCACAATAACCAACATAAGCAGGACGAGGAAGATTGCCTTGTCCATCACAAACTCTTTCAAACTCTTTTTACCAAAGAGGAAACTACCTATCGCTTGCGTACGCATTTGCTTCACCCTCCTACCCGACATACTTTGTCGCCAGTTCCATTACCTGTTCCTGGTTTGTCTCTTTACTGTTCACCGTACCGGCGACACGCCCCTCACTCATAACCACGACCCTATCGGTCATACCCAAGAGCTCAGGCATCTCACTGCTGATCATGATCACACCCTTGCCCTGTGCTGCCAGCTCTCGCATGATGACATAAATCTCATACTTGGCGCCCACATCGATACCCCTGGTTGGCTCATCCAAGATGAGAATATCTGGTACGGTGAGCAACCAACGGGCGAAGAGCACCTTCTGCTGGTTTCCTCCGCTCAGGCTCTTTATCAAAGTTCTAGCTGAGGGAGTCTTTATATCGAGATCCTTGATGCTTTTCTTTGTATCTGCAGCCATTTTAGCCGAGCTGAGCAATCCGCTCTTGTCCCGATATGCCCTGATATTTGCTATCACCAGGTTGTCCTGGACAGACAGGACAGGGAAAATACCGGTAGCTCGCCTCTCTTCGGTCAACAAGGCCATACCATACTTCTTGGCATCATAGGAATTGTTGATCGTTACTTCCTTTCCCCTCACGTACAGAGACCCTTCATTATGGAGCCTTAGTCCAAAGACTGCCTCCATCACCTCGGTTCTCTGGGCACCAACAAGGCCCCCGAGTCCCAAGATTTCTCCCTCATGCAGTGTCAGGGATACCTGCTTGAAACTCCTCGGATTTGGGGAGGTATAGTTATCAACGCGGAGCAACTCCTTACCAATCTTGCTTTCTCCGGACGGGAACCGATGAGTAAGATCACGGCCCACCATCCTTTTGATGATGGTTGCCGTGGTAAGTTCACCTGCTTCCCAGGTTCCTACATAGTGCCCGTCACGCATGATGGTCACTTCATCAGAGATCTTGAGGATCTCCTCCATCTTATGGGAAATATAGATGATGGCAACTCCACGCTGACGAAGAGAACGTATGATGGCAAACAGATGTTCCACCTCATTCTCCGTCAACGATGAGCTTGGCTCATCCATGATGATAATTTTCGAATCATAGGAGACTGCCTTTGCTATCTCAACACTTTGTGCCTTGGAGACACTCAAGGTCCGTAGTAAGTCAGTCGGTGTTATGCTGCTAAGATTCAGATCTTTCAGCAATTGATCGGTCCTTTCAAACATGGTCTGGTGGTCAACCACAGGACTCTTGGATCCCCCAATTCTCGGGAACCTTCCCAACCAGATATTCTCCATCACAGAGCGGTAGGGGATGAGATGAAGTTCCTGGTGGATCATGGAAATACCCAAGGAAAGTGCTTCCTTTACGTTGTTGATTGCAACCGGCTCTCCGTTGAAGCGAATTTCTCCCTCATCCATGGAGTAAAGCCCAAAGAGGCACTTCATCAACGTGGATTTTCCTGCTCCGTTCTCGCCCATCAGAGCGTGTACCGTCCCAGGCTTTACCTTCAGGGTGACATCGTCCAGAGCCTTGACTCCAGGAAACGATTTGGAGACATGGTTCATTTCTAGTACATACATGACTTCCCTCGCCTCCCCGATTTGGATCGGGGGTGTAGTTTTCTTGAAAAAACCCTCCGAGTGACGTTGCAACCCGGAGGGTATGTACTACATCTCAGCACTTACTTGAACTGCTGATAATTCTCCTTGGTAACCATCTGGTAAGGAACCCATACATACTTGCCATCGGTAATGGTGTAACCAATGGAAGCATCGGTGGGGGTATTACCCTTTGCAAGTTCATAGGAAAGAGCAAAGGTTGCACGACCCTGGTTGACTGCATCATTGAGTACGGTACCGAGCAGGGTGCCTTCCTCGAGTGCCTGCAATGCAGGAGCCGTTGCATCAACACCAACGACGGGCATGAACTTGCCATCCTTGAAGTAACCGGCAGCCTTGAGGGCTTCGATTGCACCAAGGGCCATGTCGTCATTGTTTGCAAACACTGCTTCAATTGCATCACCCTGGCTGGCGATAAAAGCAGCCATCTTTTCCTGACCCTTTACACGGTCCCACATGCCGGTATCTTCAGCAAGTTTCTCAACCTTGATACCTGCATCCTGCAATGCCTTGATCGAATATTCGGTTCTCAGCTCTGCATCCTGGTGTCCGGGTTCGCCTTTCAGCATTACATACTGCAGGACTCCGTCGCCATTCTTGTCCATCTTGGGGTTGGCTTTCCAGTAATCAACAACCAACTGACCACTCATGGTACCGGACTCTTCTGCACGGGCTCCCACGTAGTAAATCTTGTCCCATTTAGCCATATCTTCAGCCAAAGGCTCGCGGTTGAAGAATACTACAGGGATGTCAGCCTTCTTGGCCTTGTCGATGATGACTCCAGCAGCGGTGCGGTCAACAGGGTTGATCTGCATTGCATCCATACCTTTGGTGATGAACAGGTCGACTTTCTCATTCTGAGTAGCCTGGATGTTCATGGAGTCAACAACCTCGACCTTTGCATCAGTCTCTGCTGCTGCAGCGACGATTGCGTTACGAACACCGGTCATGAAGGTGTCGTCAAACTTGTAGATTGCACATCCGATTTCAATGGCTCCAGCCTCTGCCTGTCCTTGGGCAAAAACGGGAGTAACCAGAGCGAGTGCCAAGCACATGATAGCCGTAAACTTTTTCATAGAACCCTCCTAGTGGATTTTCTCTGTATCCAGTTTCACACGGCCTTTGGGAGTCGTACATGCAAATTTTTTTGGTTAATCTTGGTTTTTTTTGGATATCAGCAAAAATTTCTTATATACAAGAGTTTTCTATGCCTTCACAAGAGAGAAATACACAATTTCTCAAATAACAAAGACTTATACTAGTGATTCAATTGCCTTGACCAAGGAGACAGCTTCACTTTTACCAAGATTGTCACGCTCAGTAGAGGATCCAGGTCCAGTACAAGCAGACTCATAGAACCGTGATTGCTCTGGTGTGAAGATCACTTCCCCACCCTCTGGAGGGAAAGCATGCATCTCAGTCCAGCCTGAGTCATGGATGTGTTTATCCAGATAGCACTCTACCAAAAGCGTGAAGGATTCTATCGTAGGATCGGCCTTTGGATGCCAGGGCCTACCAAGATACACTGAATAATCTGGGACTCCTTCTTTCCTGAGGAACCGGCATCGGTGGAAACAGAAGCCCAATTGGTCACCAGGGGTTGAGGGAGCGGTAACATACCCCTGTCCATTGGAGAGAATTGTACAATCGCTAAAAAGAGCAAGGCCACCCCCAAAGATGAAATCGATGTTTCCTTCAATCTGGCATTGGTTGAGTAGGTGCGTACCCTCATCGAGCAGCAATGTATCCTGGTATCCGAAGAAAGCACAATCCTCCAAGATGGTGGAATCAGCACTATCGGTGGTTCTGAAGGCAACAGCCTGCAATCCCTTCACCTTTCCTGGGTCCTGCTCCACAAGATAGCGAAAGGAAGGATAATCGAAATCATTGGCAAACGTCAGATGTTCCGCCCTGAAATTCGCTTCCTTTACCGTGCAGGTTGCAGAGGCAAAGGTTCCCATCATATCTGTCCGTGCAGCATCGCTGAAACTAATCCGTGTCTTATCACGTCCAGCGCCAACAAGGGTGACGTTCTCGCGGTCAATGACCACTTTCTCACGGTAGATTCCTTTCTCAAGGGTGATAATGAGTGGTTTCCCATCTTCAGGAAATCGCGCAAGCGCTTCATTGATGCTGTCTTCTGGGGTAAGGGTAATCCGGTATGCTTCCATAACTGTATCATAAGACAATCCGTTTGGAGATTTAAGGCTCAAGTTACTCTTTTTCCTCCCATTCTTGGAGAATATCGAAAAACGAGTCTGTTAGATATCCTTGTTTGATAACAGAACCATTAGAAGTTTCTGTAAAGGAAGGTCTCATGAAAAAAATTACACTCGCAATGTCCATCGTCGTTTTTTTGGCTCTACTCACCAGTTGCGCTACTGTTGTCAGCGATAGCAAATATCCTGTCACTATCTCAAGTGAACCACAGAATGCCAAAATCACAATAACTGACAAGTCCAACCGGGTTGTATTTGTAGGAAATACTCCAGCCAATGTTACGCTTGAAGCAGGGGATGGTTTCTTTTCCAAAGCTACATACACAATCAAATTTGAAAAGGATGGGTATGAACCCTCTATCTATACTCTAACGAGTTCTATTGATGGTTGGTATTGGGGAAATCTTTTAATAGGCGGTGTCCTTGGAATGGTTATCATCGATCCTATGACAGGTGCTATGTGGCAGTTGGATCCCAACATATCTATTGAACTCGTACAAACGCAATCAAATTTGTCACTCTCTGTAATGGATATCAATGATATTCCTCAAGAGTGGAAAGATTCACTTATTAGAATCAGCTAATACATTCTTTATTTGCCAATTCTATTTCAGGGTTTAGATTTTTACATAGCAGTTATAAATCATTGAAGCAAATATTTCTACCAAGAAGAGGGCTGCCTTTCGGCAGCCCTCGTTAATAGTTGTATCAATGATACTTACATCAACGGACCAAGTTTCTCAAGGAAGCTCATGCGCTTCTTTGCATCTTCCTCGGCCTTGGCGAAGAGTGCCTCAGCATTCTCAGGATTGGTCTTGTACAACGAAGTGTAGCGAACCTCACCCTTGATGAACTCCTGGTAGGAACCAGTAGCTGCCTTGGTATCCCAGCTGAATCTCTTGCCTTCCTCGAGTGCGGGGTTGAAGCGGTAAAGCGGCCAGTAGCCAGCTTCCACTGCCTTCTTCTCCTCAACCTGGCTGAAACGCATGTTCATGCCGTGGTTGATACACGGGGAGTAACAGAAGATGATCGAAGGACCTTTCCAAGCAACTGCTTCCTGCAAAGCCTTCTGGGCATGCAAGCGGTTGGAACCAAGAGCGATGGATGCAACATAAGCATGTCCGTAGGTCATGCACATGAAGCCCATGTTCTTCTTGCCAATCTCCTTACCAGCGTTTGCGAACTTCGCAACAGCTGCAATCGGAGTTGCCTTGGAAGCCTGTCCACCGGTGTTGGAGTATACCTCGGTATCGAGTACCAGGATGTTGACGTTTCTGCCGGAGGCAACAACGTGGTCAACACCACCGTAACCGATATCATAGGCCCATCCATCTCCACCTATGATGAAGACAACCTTGTCAGCGAAGTAGTCCTTCAACTCGTCAATCTTGGCGAGTACGGCCTTCTCCTCATCACTCTTTGCAGCAGCGATTGCTTCAGGAAGTGCTGCCTTAACAGCCTTCTGTGCATCGTTTGCGGCATCGGATGACTCATCCCAAAGCTCAAGGGACTTCTCGATGGCACTCTTGAGCGCATCGGTGGTTCCCATTGCAAGGAGCTGGTCGATGTAGATCTTCAGCTGCTCGCGGTTGGAATCGACAGCAAGGCGCATACCCAGACCATACTCTGCATTGTCCTCGAAGAGGCTATTGCCCCAGGAAGGACCCTGGCCGTCACTCTGGCGGACAGTGTAGGGAGTGGTTGGGAAGGTACCACTGTAGATGGAAGAACAACCAGTTGCATTTGCAACAATCATGCGATCGCCGCAAATCTGGGAGACCATCTTGACGTAAGGAGTCTCACCACATCCGGCACAAGCACCACTGAACTCGAAGAGTGGCTGCTTGAACTGCAGACCCTTGACCGTGGTTTCCTTGGTACCATCAAGCACATCGTAGGGAAGATCTTCGAAGAACTCTGCATTTGCAATCTCACCAGCTTCACGCTCGGTTGCGATTGGACTGAATACAAGGGACTTCTCCTTACTCGGGCAGGTCTCAATACAGACACCACAACCCTGACAATCTTCGGTGTACACCTGAATCTTGAACTGGAGATCCTTCTCGTTCTTGGTGTTGGACTTCAGCGTCTTGAAGGTTTCTGGAGCACCCTCGAGATGCTTGGGTTCAATCTGCTTTGCCCTGATTGCTGCGTGTGGGCAGGACTGTACACACTGGTTACACTGAATACAATTCTCAGCAATCCAGTGGGGAACGAAGGGAGCAACACCACGCTTCTCGAACTTTGCAGTAGCGGTAGGCAAGCTTCCATCGAAAGACATCTTGGAAACAGGAATATCATTGCCCTTGAGGTGCATGATGGGTTCCATGATGTCCTTTGCGAAGTCGTCAGCATCCTCAGGGATCAAGCGAGCAGGATCATAGCTCTTGGTGATCTTCTCAGGAATAGCAACCTCATGAAGAGCCTCACTGGCACCATCAACTGCTGCCCAGTTCTTCTTAACGATATCTTCGCCCTTCTTAAGGAAGGTCTTCTTGATGTACTGCTTGACCAGATCGATGGCTTCAGTCTCAGGAAGAACCTGACTGATCTTGAAGAATGCAGCCTGCATAACGGTATTGATACGGGTACCAAGACCTGCTTTCTCTGCAATCTCAAGTGCATTGATGTTGTAGAAACGGATCTTCTTCTCGATGATCTGTTCCTGCATTTCGCGAGTCAAGTGCTCAAAAATCTCATCAGATGGGATCTGGCTATTGAGCAAGAACACACCACCCTTCTTGAGAGGAGTAAGCATATCATAGCGACCGATGTAGGCAGGGTTGTGACATGCGACAAAGTCAGCATGGTCGATCAACCACGGCATGGTCAGCTGGCCCTTACCAAAGCGAAGGTGGCTGACGGTGATACCGCCGCTCTTCTTCGAATCGTAAGAGAAGTATGCCTGAGCATTAAGATCGGTGTTGTCACCAATGATCTTGATCGAGTTCTTGTTTGCACCAACGGTACCGTCAGAGCCAAGACCCCAGAACATGCAGGAAACCACACCCTCAGGAGAAACGTCAATCATATCCTGTACAGGAATAGATCTCTTGGTTACATCGTCATTGATACCAACGGTGAAGTTGTGGAAGGCCTTGCCTGCAAGGTGATCAAAGACAGCCTTTGCGTGGGAAGGAGTGAAGTCCTTGCTGGAAAGACCGTATCGGCCACCGTATACCTTGATATCGCTCTTATCCATCTGGCTGAGAGCAGTGATGATATCCTGGTAGAGGGGCTCACCGAGGGAGCCAGGCTCCTTGGTGCGATCAAGAACTGCAATACGCTTCACAGAAGAGGGAAGAGCTTCCAGGAAGTGCTTTGCACTGAACGGGCGATAGAGGCGAACCTTGAGAACACCGGTCTTGCCACCCTTCTTGTTGATGTAATCGCTGGCCCACTCCATGGTATCGGCACCGGAACCCATGATAACCACTACATCAGTTGCATCTTCTGCACCAACATAGTCGAAGAGGTGGTATGCCCTACCGGTAAGCTTCTCGACTTCATCCATGTACTTCTGGACCATCTCTGGCAGTACATCGTAGTACTTGTTGACCGTCTCACGACCCTGGAAGTAGACGTCTTCGTTCTGTGCTGCAACCTTCAGCCTTGGCTGTTCCGGGCGCATTGCTCTTTCACGGAAGCGGCGAATGTACTCTTCCTTGATCAACGGCTTGATGTCTTCATAAGAAATTTCCTCGACCTTCTGCAACTCGTGTGAAGTTCTGAAACCATCAAAGAAGCTGAGGAAGGGAACCTGGGACTCAAGTGTAGCCAAGTGTGCGACCAAGGCCATGTCCATGGTCTCCTGTACATTGTTTGCACAGGTCATGGCAAAGCCGGTATTGCGGCAGGACATGACGTCGGAGTGGTCACCAAAGATTGAGAGAGACTGTGCAGCAAGAGATCTTGCAGACACGTGGAAGACGGTTGGTGTCATCTCACCAGCGATCTTGTGCATATTCGGGATCATCAGAAGCAATCCCTGGCTTGCAGTAAACGTGGTGGTCAAAGCACCAGCAGCGAGAGCACCATGAACGGCACCAGCCGCACCAGCCTCAGACTGCATCTCCATGATTTCTACCGTCTTTCCCCAAAGGTTCTTACGCCCGGTACTGGACCAAGAATCCGCGAACTCTCCCATCGGGGAGGACGGGGTGATCGGATAGATTGCGGCTACTTCACTGAAGGCATAGGCAATATGCGCGGCAGCGGTGTTTCCGTCAATAGTAACCCTTTTTTTGTTACCCATTTTGACACTCCATAATAACAGTATTTGATGTAACCCTGAGTGGGCTACCCTTTGCGCGAACAAAAAAAAATCCAACCAGATTTTTTCAGATTCCAATCTTAAACCAATAAGGAATCGTTTGCAACCTTATCCAGATTGATTTCCATTTTTACTCTCATTGGGAAGGGATAATGCTG
>NZ_JAEKNT010000489.1 GCF_016406725.1 Sphaerochaeta sp. S2
AGGTGAAGATACCTGAGGCAAAGGATAATATCCGTCGTATTGCCATTTACCTGGGTGACCAGCAGACTGCTGCTGTAGTCCGTGGTAAGATCGCCAAGAAAAAGCTGATGCAGGGGGCATGAGATGATTGTACCAATGAAAAAGGCCTACATCGTCGTTCAGGCACATAATGGCCGTACCATGCTCAGGGATCTCAGAAAAGGTGGTCTGCTCCATATAACCAGTGAACAGGTCCAGAGTCAAAAGATAGAACAACTCCAAAAGCGTTATGACCAAATATACAGCTTACGGAATGTCATTCTTGATCTGCAAGACAAAAAGCATATGCCTTCCCAGAGTGAAGTCTCTGATGAAGTGTTTTATGAGCTTCTTGAACGCTATCAAGGACTATTGGAGACAAGAGATGACCTCGTAGAGGAAATCAAGGCTGACTCAGGTCAGATTGAGGAGCTGAAGGAGTGGGGCGATTTCGACCCAGAGGAAGTAAGGCAATTATCCCATGAGGGGATTAAATTGTTTTTCTATACCCTTTCCAAGAAGGACCTGAAGAACCTGGATCCCTCTATCCAATATATTGAGCTCTCTCCTGTTGCCGGACAGATGGCCATTGCAACTGTAGGGGAAGCACTCGACTCATCCGTTCCAGCCAAACCCTTTACCATGAGTGAACATGGTCTTGGGTTTTTACAGAACAGAAAAGCTTCTGATGAGAGTCGCCTGAAGGATGTAGTCAAAGCTCTCAAGGAGGCAGGTACTTATCTTGATGCTTTTTCATTCCAATTGAAGAAGCTGGAGATGGCAATGCGCTTTGAGGAGGTTGGGGAACAACTTGAAGGGGGAGAGGACCTGGTCTGGCTTTCGGGCTATCTTCCAGAAACCAAGGCAGATGACTTTATATCCCTTGCCAAGGATAAGGGTTGGGCTTATCAGTTGGATGAAGCCACCGAAGAAGATACTCCACCAACCTTGATCAAGTATCCAAAGGGAGTGGGAATCATCAAGCCAGTGTTTGATATTCTTGGCACTGTTCCTGGTTATCGTGAGAATGATGTCAGTACCTGGTTCCTGTTGTTCTTTACCTTGTTCTTTGCGATGATCATCGGGGATGCAGGTTATGGCATTATCTTCATGGCGACTGCTGTTCTTTTACACGCAAAAGCCAAGCAAGCGAATACCATGGTCATGTTGCTCTATGTGCTGAGTATTGCAACAATTGTGTGGGGGTCCTTGACGGGTACCTGGTTTGGCTCCAAGGAAATACTTCTGGCAGTTCCATTCCTTCAGACCCTGGTCATTCCATCCATATCAAACTATCCTGAACTTTTTGGTTTGACTGCCAGTACCGCTCAAAATACAGTCATGAAGTTCTGCTTCATCATTGGAACGGTCCAACTGAGCTTGGCTTGCATTCTCAATGTAATCCACAAGATTCCCAAGAAGGACCTGAGCTTTGTTGCCGATATCGGATGGTTGATGGATATTCTGGCCCTCTATTTTGTGGTATTGCAATTGGTCATCGGTGAGCCTGCAAATATGATGTATGTTGCTTCTGTAGTAGGGGCAGGGTTTCTGTTGGTGGTTGTCTTTGGATCACAAGGCCCCGGGATCAAGTTTGGGAAAGGCCTTGCCAGTGGATTGGGTGGTTTTTTCACCACCTTCCTCAATACAATCAGCGCATTCTCAAATATCATGAGTTATATTCGTTTGTTTGCTGTAGGAATGGCTTCTGTTGCCATTGCACAGAGTTTCAACAGTATGGCAGGTGGAATGCTC
>NZ_JAEKNT010000490.1 GCF_016406725.1 Sphaerochaeta sp. S2
ACTATATCCTCATTCTTATCCAACTCTTCAGGATGAGGCACACTACAATATTCCCAAGCAAGTTCCTGGTTGCCTTGGTCTATTGCTTGCCCATCATAGCAACAATTGTCCAGTTTCTTTATCTTGAAGACTCCTATATCACCAGTTCCATTGCAACGGCACTGTTGCTGTACTATCTTATCGTTCAGGAAGCAAAGTTCGATTTTGACCTGCCTACCAAGGCACGAAACCGTATTGCTTTTGAACGGATGATAACTATAGCAGAACAAAGAGACCAAGAACTGGTCTTTATACTCTTCGATATGAACAACCTTAAAGGAATCAATGATACCTGGGGACACCATGAGGGAGACCACCTGCTCTTATCCTTGGCAGAGTTGCTCAATAAAGCGTTCTCACCTGACGGAAAAGTTTTCAGGATAGGCGGTGATGAGTTCTCTGTCATCCTCCCGAGAGCCAAGAAAGGCAAAATACAAGTAAAGATGGAACAATTTGAACTGAAGTTACTGGAAGCAAATACCAAACTTGCCCATCCTATCGATGTTGCTTGGGGATATGCAGAGTCAAGCAACGATGAACGCGTATCAATACGGGATGCCTTCACCCTTGCTGACAAGGCAATGTACCGACATAAGGCGATGATCAAGGAGAGCGAACTATTCTAGCAGCCCTTGTAAACGCATCTGGAGATAGAGAAATTCCAACTCCCTGAGAGTCCCTAGCACAGTAAAAGCTGACTGATACCAGTCAAGCTCCCTCTGTAGAAGGGATTGCTTGTCACTTATCGATGCCTCGAATCTGATCTGCTCACTGAAGAGCAAGGCTTCTTTCAATCGGTAGTCAGCAAGCTGGACACCCAAATCAGAGAGATACCCAGCGATTTCCTGCTCCATTTCTTGTATGGTATCCTCAGCTTCTGCATAGGCAAGCTCCAGGCCTGCCTTCGCAGAGTCCAGCGCTTCCTGAGCGATTGACTGCTGCAAGGAGGACGATTTCCTGAACAGATCGGTTGCACTGAATGCTATGGAGAATGTCATCTGAGGATCGGCATCTGAGAAAAGCTCAGAGAAGGAAGAGAAGAATGTATTGCCATCACTTGGGGAGTAGAAAGGACTGAGCTGG
>NZ_JAEKNT010000491.1 GCF_016406725.1 Sphaerochaeta sp. S2
CGGTAAATCATACGTACCTGTTTATTGAGTCACTGAAATGATATCCTTGAAATAAATTATAGTTCACTCGAAAAACTATTAATAGTTTTTTGAGTATGCTAGATCAAGGAGGTCGCAATTATGAATGTCAAAAAAGTCACATCCCAGATCCGTAAAGAGCAATGGGTGAATATTATATATAATAGAGTAGAAACACGCTGTAAGTAGGATAATCGGGATTTGAATTTTATAAGTGATGGAAATATCGGATTGATTGATTGAACCTGATAAAACGTCTATTATGTGATAGACTAGAATCAGGAGAGGTGAAATATGATTCGAAATTTACTAAATGATAAAAATCTATATATTACTATTGGCGTGGCAATCCTGTTCTTAGTTGTTAAGAGTAGATTTTTGTGGTTTGCATTGCTGAATTTGGTGTTAATAGTGTTACAGCATGTAGGATTTTACCGTCACATGAAAAATGGCGGTTACATAGATATTTTTAGTGAAAAAGTCGTTGAACTGGGCAATGATGAACTTACATTAGAAAAATTGAAGAAGATTAAAGATGAACATATTCCAGAAGAGCATAAAAATTTGCCTAGGAGTGTATTGCATCTATACTTATTGGTTCGAATATTGGTTCTACCACTGATGATAATTTCGGTAGTGCAAATACTAATGTTTCTAGGTGGTGTCCTATTCTAGAAAGCATTGGTTTTCACTACAAAACTTTACAGATTTTCACTACAAAAAAGTGTGGATTGATTGGTTGAAATAAGAATGATGGAATTTCAACAATTGCTAAGTTAGACAGAAAAATATTTAACGACATAATTTAGATTATGCAGTGAATTATGATTTTCACTCTTTAGACGTGGTAGAAGAATAATGAATATATTTTGGTTGAATGAGAGGTGGTAGACTATGAATAACTACGTTAAATCACTAAAAGCATTCTCAATATCCAATCCATTCTACTATGTTGATGAAACACTTGAGAAAGATAAGCTTTTAGAAAAAATGAATGAGAAGGATTATGATGTGATTGGTATAAAATCATGTGACGGAAAGATATGTAGATA
>NZ_JAEKNT010000492.1 GCF_016406725.1 Sphaerochaeta sp. S2
ACCTAAAACCCTCCTGATAACAGTTGATGTAACCAACTCCTTCAATTTCTATGAAGATTCCACCAATAGTACCTATTACAACAACACCCTCGACTTTGGGCCATCATATGATGAAATTCCCATAGGTGAGGGCACTGTTGAATATTATGGGGATAAAGGTTTCCACCCCTTTATGCCGAAGTTCAATCTGAAAATGCTGTAGAGCACTTAGAATGTCAGGACCTTGTCGCTGTCGGCAGTCCACTCAGCAAGGGCTGCCATGGTGGACTTCTCAGCGCCTGCAAAATATGGTTCGTTCTTATGGATACCACAACGGGCCATACAAGTTCCACAAACCCTTACCTGAACACCCTTTGCAATCAGGTCACGAAGCATCTGCGATAGGTCTTGGTCATATTCGAGTGGTTTCTTGTTTGAATCTCGTGCAAGATCTACAGAGTCATTCATCAGGAAGATTCGCACTATATGACCTGTTGGCTGCAGCTGTCCAGCAAGACGAAGGGCATTCCACGTTACATCGCTTCCATCATAGGGAGCATGATTGAATATCATTAGCATACTACTCATTTTATTTCCTTTTCCTGTATAAACGGTCCAAGCTCCATATCTGCGTAGGATGACCCAGGTCGTACAACTGGATACAATACTTCCTTACGGTCGGTGATCACCTCAAGCAAGCATGGTCCAGTGCTCTCCATCCACTCTTTGAGCGCTTGCTCTATCTCTTCTTTCTGTTCAATCCTTCTGCTATAGGAGAAACCGCACAGGTCAGCCATCTTCGCAAAATTGACATCCTCTTTTCTGCAGGTAGCAGAGTGTCTGCCTTCATATGCAGCATCCTCAAGATTATAGACCATCCCATCGGCGTGGTTGTTCAGGAGGAGTATCTTGATAGGGAGACAGTTTGTTCCAATGGTGAAAAGCTCACCCATATTCATCCTGAAACTTCCGTCTCCGTCCACGACGATTACCTGTTTATCCGTATTGGCATGTACGGCGCCAACAGCAAGCGGCATGCCACTTCCCATGGTCCCAAAGGCACCACAGGTGAGAAAAGATCGGGGCCTCTGGCATCGGATGTACTGAGCAGAGAACAGCTGATGGTTTCCCACCCCTGTGGTGATGATGGTAGATTCGTCAATGAGTGAATCCAAGGTACGTAAGACCTGTGCCATCTGGATGGTAGTTGCTTCAGTATTGTAGGCAAGAGGCCAACGACGCTTTAACCGTGCTGCATGCTCTCTCCATTCATCAATGGTGAGTTTGAGGTCTTGGATATCAGCCCAATCGCAAAGGTCGTGAAGAATGGTTGCGGCATCTCCGATGAAGGAGAACACAGGTCGCCTTTCTCCCCGAATCTGTTGTACCTTGTCGGCATGAATGTCGATGAACGCAATTTTCGCCTGGATGGCAAAACCGACTTTTTCCGCAACTCGGTCATCCCAGCGGACTCCAATGGCGAGAAAGAGGTCGTTCTCCTGGATGATCTTGTTGGCGGCAGGAGTGCCGAACATACCAAGCATACCAAGGTTGGTTGCCTCACGCTCACTTACCACACCTTTTGCCATCAAGGTGTTTACTGATGGGATCGAAAACCGTGCATTGAATCGTCTGATGGCTTCACTTCCACGTTCACTGTTAATCCCTCCACCCAAATACAGGAGTGGATGGTCAGCCTCCATCAACAGGTCGAAAAATTGTTTGCATTGTGAAGCGGAGAGATGGACATCCTGATCATAAATGGTGCTGAACTGTTCAAGGGGAAGTGCTTCATACCCGGCTGCTTTCTGTTGCAGGTTCATGGGAAGGTCGATGACTACCGGTCCACGTTTACCTGATTGTGCCAGGAAGTAAGCATCCTTGATCACCTTTTCAAGGTTGTTCAAGGCTTTAACAGAGTACACTTTCTTGGCTGTAGGGCCAAAAACTGAGGCAACATCAATATGCTGGAATGAGTCAGTACCAAGCTTGTGCTCTGGTACCTGTCCAGCGATTACCACCAAGGGAATGCTGTCAGCGTAGCTGTCAGCCACTGCTGTCAGTGCATTGGTGATGGCCGGCCCACTGGTAACAATGGCAATCCCGACCTGCTCACTGCTCCTCGAGTATCCTGCAGCACTGAAGGCCGCACACTGCTCATTGGCATTCACGACAATTTTTATCGAGCTCTTTGCTAGCTCATCCATAACCGGCAGAATAGCCGCTCCTGTATATCCGAAGATATACTGTACACCCAGATCCTCAAGGCTTCGTGCAATAATCTCTGCTCCGGTTTTGAGTTGTTTAGCCATAGTGGACTCCTTTTTGGCATGCTAAAGAAATCTACACAAACAGTCAATTCTGTCGAACATGAATGAACAATGTTTTTATTCTTTGATTGCTCTAACCTCGAATTGAGAAGACAAAAGAGTGTATGAACGAAAAATATTTGGATATTTGGCGAAAAGGCAATTTAAATACATTGTGCCCGGCAAGAACAGGACGTAGCCTACCTATACAAAACAAGAAGAGGTAAAAGTTATGAAAAAAGGAAGTAAGGTACAACACATTCTTTTGGCACTGTTGTTGGTCTTGATTACCCTTACCCTTAGCTCCTGCGCTTCGCTCATGGCAGGACTGTTAGGGTTTGACGTTGCTCCTCCTGCATCCAGTGAATCCTCACTGTTGTTTGTGGAGCTTGTTGCTTACACCGAAGGTCAACAGGGGACAGTGGATGATGATGTGGTGGAAGTGAATTTCACCAGTGGATTTTTCCCCGTCGTGGTCGATGAGAATGGGAAGGAGGTTCCCTTCTCTGTGATCGAAGGAATGACGGAGGCGGGATTGGTATTCTATAAAGAGAACCTGCAACCAGGAACCTATACCTTGCAGGGAATCAGGTATCTGTGGATGACCGATTATGCCTTCATGAATTCACCAATCAAGGACATGGAGTTTGATGGCCAGAGAACTGAATGGGTGGAACGGCAGTTCTTTGCACTCGATGAACCGGTGAGTCTTGAACTCAAGCCAGGCAGTACCGACTCGTTGGGGCGCTACAAGGCATATTTTGAGCTGATGAGTGACCAGTATGAGAAGGATCCAAACCTAAGTGTGGAGGATGATGAGAACAAGGCTGTATTGTTCAGAATTGAATCAGCAGAACCAGAGAACAAGGAAACACTGAAGCTGATGAACAATTGGACCTACGAGCCCTGGCAGCTCTGGAATCAACGAAGTGTGTTGAAATGAGAATACATCGATAAGATCTTGTGCGGTATCTTTGGATGGATACCGTATTTCTTTTCTCTAGTGGTAAAAGCTGTGGTACGCTTGGGCATGATTGTTGATGAACAAAGAATAAGGAAACTCAATACCAAACCAACACTGCATGAAAAGCCGTATGTTGTGTATTGGATGCAGGCATCCGGGAGGGTGTATCAGAATGAAGCACTCTCGTTTGCAATAGAGACAGCAAATTCCCTTAAGAAACCTTTGGTTGTCTATTTTGGAATTACTCCACATTTTGCAGGTGCCACAGCCCGTCACTACCGTTTCATGCTGGAAGGTATTCGGGAGGTGGAGAAGGAGTTGCAGGAGCGTTCCATACCCTTGCTTGTCTCTTCCTTTGGGGTAGTGGAAGGTTTGGAAAAGCTTCAATCAAGCATTGCCTGTCTTATAGTCGACAGGGCATACACCACCATCGAACGTTCTTGGAGAAAGGAGGTTTCCTCGTTTCTTGCTTGTACCATCTATGAGGTAGAGGCGAACGTAGTGGTGCCCGTTGATGCGGTGAGTGATAAGGAAGAGTACTCTGCAGCAACCCTGAGAAGAAAAATTGAACCCATGATCTCCTACTTTGCACAGGAGATTCAGATACCTGAGATCAGCGTGAAGAGCCGATCTTTTGATTTCTCCTTTGACACAGCTGATCTTGAAAACATCCCATTACTTGTTGAATCACTGGGGATTGAGCAGAAGGGTAGTTCGGTTTTGCCATTGCAGGGGGGCAGTGCTGCAGCGCTCTCTAGACTGGATGACTTCATCGAACATACCTTGGTAGGCTATTATACAAAACGCAATGATCCTGCACAGAACCACAGTAGTGGGCTCAGTGCATATCTTCATTTTGGGCAGATCAGCCCAGTTACCATCTACCACGCGGTTAAGGATCTGGATATCAGTGATGTACCGGCATTCCTGGAGCAGTTGATCGTCAGGCGTGAACTTGCCTATAACTTTGTTGCTTTCAACCCATTCTATGACCAGTATGAGGGACTTCCCTCCTGGGCGAGGAAGAGCTTGGAGGCGCATGAGGCCGACCCAAGACCCGTTACCTACCGATATGAAGAGTTGGAGAAGGGAGAGACCCATGATCCTTACTGGAATACAGCACAGAAGGAGTTGGTTGAATTGGGTCGAATGCACAACTACCTGAGGATGTACTGGGGAAAAAAGATCCTGGAGTGGAGCCCGACTCCCAAGCAGGGATTTTCCTGGGCACTGAAACTCAATAACACCTACCAGGCAGATGGACGTGATCCAAATGGGTATGCAGGTGTTGCCTGGTGTTTCGGCAAGCATGACCGCCCATGGGTGGAGAGACCCATATTCGGAAATATCCGCTACATGAATGACAAGGGGCTGGAGCGAAAATTCAACATGAAAGCCTATCTCCAGCGAATTGAAAAAGAAACATCCATCTAGGAGCCCAGTTTTCTCAGGTTCTGAACCTCCACAATCAGGGCCCCTTCATCACTCTTTACCAAGCCGAAGACCAGTAGCGGCCAACGACCTGCCAGCAATGGGTAGAGACGATTGTAGAGATCAGGGAATAGTACTGTCTCATAGAGTGCTGTCTCATCCTCAAAGGAGACAAAGCTCATGCTTTCTCCCGTCTTGGTCAATACCTGTTTCTGGGTTATCTGGTAGCCGATGAGCGTGACATATCGCTCTACATGCTGGTTGATCTCTGAGGCCTTGATCCGATGAACTGATCTCAGGAGGTGTGCGTAGAGGACCAGGGGATGATGATCCCTGAGGAAGCCCAAGGATGCAAACTCCTGGTGGATCTCTTCTTCACTGAAAGAGCGATGTACGGCAACAGGAAGTTGCTCTTTCTTGCAATAGGGGAGAGGGTTGTCAAACAGGTCTGCCTGTCCATAGGATTGATTAGTACGTGTGGTGGTTAGCAGGATCCTGAGCTGTTCACTTCGTTTTCTCTCAGGTGCCAATGAGTCAAACGTGCCAGAGGCTACCAGGGCAACAAGATCCTCTCTGTCCAGGGAGAGCCGGAGGGAAGCCTCTTCCAGGGTGGAGAACCGCCCCCCTTGTTTTCGTTCCTCGATAATTCGCTTCATAGCCTTTCTGCTGAGTTCAGCGATGGCCATCAAGCCGATAATCAGGGTGTTTCCTTCTGCCCAGTACGTAATCCTGCTGATATTGATATCGGGGCCGGCTATAGTCAGGCCCATTCTTCTTGCCTCACTGATGTACGCCTGTGGTCGGTAATATCCCCCTTGGTTGGTCAATACAGCAGCCATGAAATGGGCCGGGTGATGGACACGGAGGTATGCACTTTGGAAGGATACCATGGCATAGCTTGCCGAGTGGGGCTTGCAAAAGGAGTATCCATCGAAGGAGAGCATCATCAGCCAGATCTGTTCAGCAACAGGAGTGGTTACCCCACCAGCATTGCAACCTGCAAAAAACTGGTCCCTGAATGCCTGCAACCGTTTTCCTGCTGCTTTCTTTGCGATGACCTTACGGAGTTGGTCGGCATCAGCTTGGGAAAATCCTGCCAGGGCAACGGCTGTCTTGGAGACATCTTCCTGGTAACAAAGTATTCCATAGGTCTCATCAAGGATATAGGCAAGTCTGGGATGGAGTGGTTCCCACCGTTTGCCTTTCAAGCGTTGCACATACTCATTGATGTACTTGTTTGCTGCAGGCCGTATAATGGAGGAATGGATAACAATATGGGCAAAATCCCCTCGTCCAGTTTTCTTCTGCAACTGTCTCATTGCAGGGGATTCAATGTAGAAGACACCCATTGATTTCCCACAGGCAAGTGCATCGATCGTATCAGCATCTTCTGCAGGCTGCCAGGTTCCTTCATCAATGGACACCCCTTCTTCCCGCAGGTTTCCCAAGGTGTCACGAATGACTGCAAGGGATCGGTTGCCCAGGAGGTCGATCTTTACAAAACCTGCCTGCTCTGTTCCATCCTTCTCCCAGCTCAGCAGGGGATATCCATCAGCTGAGCGGAGGATCGGGGCATAGCACGTTACTTCCTTGGGTGTGATAACCAACCCCCCGCAGTGCATGGATATCTCTTTGGGAAGCCGGTCAAGGGATGAGGCTATACGGACGATGGTCTGCCACAAGGGGTCAAGCAGTGAATCGACTCCCTTCATGAACAAGGTCTCTTCTGCCTTGGTGATCTGTGCGTCACTCAGTCCATAGCAGCGGGCTGTTTCGCGAATGGCCGAACGCAGGCGGAACCGGTTGTGGTTGGCCACCCTTGCACAATGATCAATGCCAAAGCGTTCAAAGACTGCAGCAAAAATCCCGTCTCGCTCATCCCAGGCAAAGTCAACATCAATGTCCGGTGGATCCTGGCGGGAAGGGGAGAGGAATCGTTCAAAGTACAGATGATGGGCAATGGGATCCACATTGGTGATGAAGAGACTGTAGGAGACGATGGATGCAGCTCCTGATCCCCTACCGCATGTCCTGCTGCTCATCAGCACGATATCGTGCATCACCAGGAAATAGGGGGCGAACCCCTTCTCGTTGATGATGCCCAGCTCATAGTCGATTCGTTCCATGATGGCGTCATTGATCTCCCCGTAGCGTTTCTCTGCTCCCCGGTAGACCCGGTATTTCAGTTCCTCTTCTGCGTTGCCCATGTCAGTGACCGGATAAGTGGGGAAGATCAGGGAGGAGGAGAATGGGTCATACGGCCTGAGACGCTCTGCGTTTTCAATGGCCTCTGGCCAGGGGGCAAAGACCTGCTCCCACTCCCTCTGTTCAAGCAAGATGCCACCCTTTTGGAAATACTCATCCCCTGTAAGGCTTCCCACACTTTTATGAAGGGCAATGGCTCTGAGTACCTGGTGAACTTCCCTTTGGCTTTCGGCAAGAAGGAATGCTCCATCAACGGCGAGAAGGGGAACACCAAGCCTCTTCGCGGTGGTTATGATTTGCAGGGAATCCGGGGTAATCGCACCATAGAGGTCAGCTGCTCTACCTGCAAGCTCGCTCAGGATTGCACTGCTTGTGGTTGCCAACACAAGTCCCTTTGCAGTTTTCTTGAGTGTAGGAAGATACGAGAAGGAAGGGTCAAGATTCCTCTTGCTGATAAGCTTGCAGAGCAACTCATAGCCCCCTTGGTCCTGTACAAAGACAAAGAGGTCTCCCGTCTTCTCGGTAAGCAGGCAAGCGCAGATAAGGGAGATTCCCCTCTCTTTTGCTGCTTCCCTATAGACAGGATACCCATAGAGGTTGTCGCGGTCCGTGATGGCTACCTGTTTTACCTGCATGTCCTGTAGACGGTCGAAGAGTTCATCAACCGAAACAGGGGAGAAGAGAAGGGAGTAGGCTGTGCTTAGGGCTAGGCGACTACGCATGGGCAAGTGTTGTCCCATGGGTCAGGATGCCAGGACCAAACTTATGGCGCATTCGGTCAACTGCCTGCTGCAGGGAATCAGAGCGATGCTGTGAATCGGGAAGAAAGAGGTCCAGGGTCGGGGCGAGTGGGGAGAGTTCGCCTAGGGAGAGAGAACAAGAGAGAATACGTACCCTCCGGCTTGCCGCCAGCTGTGCTACCTTCCATGCGACAAGGGCAATTTCATGGTCATAGACCCACTGTCCCTTTATGCGGTGGGAAGCCTCGCTTCTTCTTCCATCACTATAGAGCAACGCTATCTGTATCTTTGCCGAACCAAGTCCTGCAGACCTCATAGCCAAGGCTGCATCCTCCCCAGCAGCAACCACAGCGGCCTTGAGGGCATCCATCTCAAGGATTGGTTCCGCAAAACTGATTTTTCTCTGCACAATCCGCTTCTCCGGCAATCCGTTTTGGAGTGGGCTGTTATCCAATCCACGGGCGGCATCTCGAAGGGCAAGACCACGTTTTCCCAGGAAGGCCATCACCTGCTCATCCCCAAGGGCAGCAATCTGGCCAATTGTCTTAATCCCTGCCACTGAGAGTAGTCGTGCAGTTGCAGAGCCCACTCCGCTCAGCAAGGAAACATCCTGCCAGGCAAGGAATGAGGCCTCATCTCCCTCTCTGACCTGGATAAGTCCTGCAGGTCGGGTGGTACGGGTACCCACCTTTGCAACCAGTTTATTGGAAGCAACTGCCACAGAAGCCTCAAGATTCAGCTTCTTTCTGATCTCGCCCTGGATCTGTACCGCGCTATCCACCACCGGGCCAAAGAGACGGGTGGTTCCCTGCATGTCCAGATAGATATGTCCTCCCCGGTCACACTGGATGCTGGGAGAATACTCCTGTGCGATGGAGGTGATTGCTGCATCGGCTTTCGCCGTGCTCTGATTGTCCCAGGGAAGCACCTGCAGGGAGGGGATCATCTGCTTTGCAAAGCGGAGGGGCATGCCTGCCCGTATCCCCTCTTCCCACGCTCGGCGGGATGGGGTGAGTACCACAGTCCTTGCTGATCCCTCAAGGGCAACCACAAAGGGGGTGTCAGCAAGACTTGGATTCTTTGCCACCTCCACTGCTGCTGCAAAGTCAGTTACATTGATATGGATGATGCTTGCACCTGCTCTTTGCATGCCTTGCCTCCCACTGCCAACTGGTACAGCGTCAGTGCATTGGCTGCTGCCTGACCCCTTCTATGGTTGTTGAAGTAGATAAGTACCTTCTGTGCATGTGTGGTAAATGACTGGATACGCCCAAGCAGGCTGGCAAGCTCTTTCTCACTGTAGAGATAGTCGTAGCGGCTTGCACTGTCCGATCCCCACCATGTCTCCTCATTCCTCCCATGAAGCCTGATATATGCCAGTGAGCTGCTGGTTTTAACATCCATCATCGGTGGGTTGCCTTTCACCGAGGGGAGGTCAAGGGAAGCAAGGGCAATATTCCTCTCTCGTAGTGAGTCGAGCGTGCGGTTGTTGTACCAGCTGCTGTTCCTGAACTCGATGGCAAGCGGGAATGGGGAGAGGGATCTCAGGAGTGAGTCCAGATATTTTCGCTCTGCCACTTCATAGTGGAACGAGTAGGGGAATTGCAGGAGAACGGCACTGAGCACCTGGTTTTCCGCCAGCGGTTCAAGAGCATGGGAGAACAGGAGTGCCTGCTCCCTCCACGAAGAAGGATCAATGGTATGGGTGAGGCTCTGGTGGGCCTTGATGGAGAATTGGAGGGATGGAGCACTCTTGTGCATTGCTGCAAGCTGAGGGGCCTCCGGCATACGATAGTAGCTGAAGTTCAGCTCCACGGTGGGAAAGCGTTGGGCATAGTGGGCAAGGAACTCTTCTTGCCTCGTTCCTGGTGCATACACTGGTCCTATCCACTCGTTATAGCTGTAGCCTGAAGTTCCAATCAAAACAATACTCATACTCTTGATATACTATATATATGTTAAGTAATCAAGAGTAAAACTCCCGTATCTTGCCTCTGAGGGGGATATCAGCCATACTGATGCACAACATTTTGGAGGTGGATGTGCACACATATGCCGGTATTGTTTTCTGTGATGTGGATGGAACGATTCTTCCCCATGGGGAGAGAACCGTCTCATCGGATTTCTTTGCCTTGGTAGAAGAAGCAAGGCAGGCTGATTTCCTGGTCTGTATCTCCAGCGGGCGATTCCATGAGGCGCTCCTTCCCCTCTTCTCTCCAGTCTCTTCCAAGGTGGTCTTTTCTGCTTCCAATGGATGCCGGGTATTGTACCAGGGAAGAGAGTTGTTTCCTAATCATGGAATAGAGTATTCCTTGGCGGAGCAGATTACCTCTTCACTGCATTCATGGGGGGCAACGGCGCTTATCTCAACAACAGAGGCCATCTGTCTCCCTACGGTAGCCCGCGAACAACTGAAAGCAAAGAGCTATCTGGCAAAAGGATATACGAGATTCTTTGACACATTCAGCGAAATCCCAGGGGATGTGCTGCAGATCACAGCTGTATGTGATGGCAATATGCCTGCAATCCTGGAGAGAAGCCGGGAGGCTTGGGGCTCTACCTTTCATGTGGTTACCACTGGCAAGGAGATGTTTGACATCTGTCCTACCTCGAAGGGAATCTCACTGAGAGCAATCAGTGAACACTTCTCTGTTCCCATTGCCCATACCTATGCCTTTGGGGATGATGAGAATGACATCCCCATGCTTGAGGCTGCAGGCAAAGGGTATATCATGGGGAATGCACACCAAGGGGTGAAGGACAGGGAGTTTGAACACTGCTACGATTTGATCGGGACAATCAGGAAAATACTCGCAAAGTAAATTGGGAAATGCTAGAGGATAAGTAGAGGGTATGCTAAAGTAGTGTCATACGTTGGTTTGGAGGACAGGGAGTAATATATTTGGAGGTGCCTATCAGTGCAACCCAAGGGCCGTATGCCCTCACTATTTCTGGTGTGGCAGTAATCCTTTTAGGACTGCTTATCCTTCTCATGGTCATCATAATCATACAGAAACGTAAGGCAAGAACGTTCCAGACACAGGAAACCTCGCTTCAGCACACATCAGCATTGCTTCACTATGTAATAGAGCATTCACGCTATGCAATCGCAGTCCACGATACAGAGCTACGGTATCTCTACGTCAGCAAGAAATATTGTGAGGAGTATCATATTCCTGATGGGAATGCCATCATCGGGAAGCATCACTATGATGTGGTTCCCAGTCTTCCAGAAAAATTGCGCATCGTACACCAACGTTGTCTGAAAGGGGAGGTTTTGTCCGGTGATGATGATACCTATGTGCATGAAGATGGAAGCATAGATTATACTCGTTGGGAGTGCAGACCTTGGTATACTGAGGAAGGAAAGATAGGTGGCATCGTTGTCTACACGGAGCTGCTTACCAAGCAAAAGCGAATGGCCTCAGAATTGAAAGAAGCCCATGACTATCTCGATGCCCTGCTTACCTATGCAAACAGCCCTATTGTTGTCTGGGATGCTTCGTTTACCATTACTCGGACCAACCACTCCTTTGCATCTTTGTTGGGGATGTCAATACAGGATATTATTGGCAAGCAAGTAGGTAC
>NZ_JAEKNT010000493.1 GCF_016406725.1 Sphaerochaeta sp. S2
GCTTCACATCGATGCATTTTCAGATGAGGAAATACAATCTGAAAACAAGAAAATCTATGAAAACAATTACGTGAATAAGGATACAAGCAAACTTTTGATTGCGAATTCTATTTGGCAAAAAGAGAACTACAAGTTTATGGACGCGTTTATTTCAAATGCAGCAGAAAATTATTATGCTGAGATATTTGAAGTGGATTTTAGTGATGAAAATGTTGTCAAGCAAATGAATGATTGGGTATTGGATCATACAAATAATAAAATTGATCCCCAATATCAACCTGATCCGTTAACCATTCTAGTCTTGATGAATGCTGTTTACCTCTTTGATGAATGGGAATTGCCATTTGATAAAGCTGCAACGATCAATAGAGACTTCACCCTGAATAGTGGTGAAATCATCCGAGTAAAAACGATGCAACAGATGTTAGATCATCATGGTTATTTGGAAAAAGAGTCATTTAAGAAGATTACGTTGAACCTTCAAAATGTTGGTGCTGTTGAGATAATACTGCCGAATGAAGGCTATGATGTCAAAGATATCATAGCCGATGAAACATATGAACCAAAGATTATTGATACTCAGCATGTTGGATACATTGATTATTATGATAATAATCATGTTATTTTTCATGCAAATAGTCAATTATATACCATGGATCTATCAACAGGTATAAAAGAACCTTTTATGGAAGATACGAAAACTCTCTGGATTCCTGTTTATTCTCCTGACAAAAAGTGGGTTGCTTTTAATAAAGAAGGTAGTTTTGGTACAGGAGATATCTTTATTAAAAATCTTGACAGCGATGAAGTATTTCAAATGACAAATGCTAAAAAAGCTGACTGGGGGCCAGATTTTAGACCAACACCAACACAGCAAAAAGTCTATTTTGATTCTAATAGAGATGGTGATCGTGATATCTATGTTTACGATACTTATACACATGAATTGACTAATTTAACAAACAATGATGTGGATGATGGCATACCCTATTTATCACCAGATAGATCCGAAATACTTTTTTATTCTAATCGTGATGGCGACGATGAAATATACACCATGAACATCGATGGTACCAATATCACACAGCTTACTTTTAACGATTCGGAGGATCGAGCCGCTGCGTGGTCACATGA
>NZ_JAEKNT010000494.1 GCF_016406725.1 Sphaerochaeta sp. S2
CTATTGTCACAGGGCCGAAAACCCATGAGGAGTCAGTCAAGAGGCTTCAGGCTTGTAGGCAGGCACTTGCAGATAATGATATTCCTATTGACGAGAAACTGGTCAGGTCAGGTACTTTTACCGACGAATCAGGAAGTGAAGAGGCAACAATGATCAGGCCATCAATGGTCTGCTCGGATGCAAGGTGATACGCGAGGTTGGAAGAGGCTTCACTGGCAATAGGGGATCCAAGGCGGGAGCCAATAAAGGAGATGGTTCCCATCTGCCGCTTTGCCGCTTCCCTTTCAATGGCATGCCAGATGGCCGACTGATATTCATCGTCCAAGCCTGCGGTGAATATTCCGATGCAACGCTGTGAATCCTGCATGAAAGATGGCTCCTCCTCACTGGTGTACCTTATCTATGATAGACCATACAAAGGAGTTTGCAAGGATAGGGTTGAAAAATAAACAAAGAGAATTTCTCACTGTTGGTTGAGTCTCTCATGGGCCTCCTCATGGGCCTCCTCATGGGCCTGTAGTAACACATGCTTTGCCTCTATTGTTTTCATTTCTGTGGTTGTTGTTTCTATTGGTTATAGGAACACTTGAGAACTATGAATTTGTCGGTAAGAATATATCCAGGAAAGCCGCTTACAATATGTTGCGGCGCAGCCACATAGAGGACCAAGGAGACAGAAATTGAAAGCAATTGTTTATGAGAAGGTGAGCTCGTCAAAAACCTTGGTCCTGCGTGATATTGTAAAACCAATGCCTAACACGCATGAAGTATTGGTACGTATCCATGCTGCATCTGTGAATGCACTTGATTACCGTCCTATGCAGATGGGTGTCGGTATACCGAAGAGCCGAATATTCGGAGCTGATATCGTGGGAATGGTGGAAGAAGTGGGTAGGGATGTAACCTCCTTTAAAACAGGAGATATGGTGGTCGGTGATATCTCGGGAAACGGGTGCGGAGGCTTTGCAGATTATGTTGCTGTAGATGAGAAGGTGCTGGCCTTGAAGCCATCCGCGATTCCCGACGAACTCGCCGCTGCCGTCCCGGTAGCAGCTGTCACTGCCTTGCAAGCATTGCGTGACAAGGGAGAGGTCAAAGCGGGCATGAGTCTACTCATCTACGGAGCGGGAGGCGGCGTCGGCACCTATGCTGTTCAACTAGCCAGCTATTTAGGTGCTCAGGTAACTGCCACCTGTAGCACACGCAATACAGCACTTGTGCGCAGTCTGGGAGCCAACGAAGTTATCGATTATACAAGGGAGGATATTACCACCAGTAACCGTCGCTTCGACCGGATTATCGCCATTAATGGGTACCACCGGCTTTCAGCGTATAAGCATCTCCTCGTGCCTAATGGAATATTCGTTATGGTGGGAGGGTCCTTGAAACAGATATTTACTTCACTTCTCTTTGGGCCGTTCATGTCGGTAGGGTCAAAGAAAATGCGTACACTGGCAGCGAAACCCAACAGGGAGGACCTGGAATTCGTTCTGGACTTGGTAGCCTCCGGCAAGATTCACCCAGTTATAGATCGGTGCTATCCGCTGGAGCAAACCGCAGAGGCAATGAGTTATGTGAGCGAGGGGCATGCCCAGGGCAAGGTGGTCATTACAGTGACCTCCAAATAAAGGCCGATGTGATGTTTTTCTTGAGTAAAACTCAGGCCCAAGATGCTAGAAAGGCAACCCGCTATACATCATTGGAGACTCAAGGCTCATATGAATTTTTTTCGTTTGCTGGATATGTACAATGAACAACTCATGATTAGCAGCATAGTTGTTACTATGAAAAGAGATATACAGTTCTTTGCATGCCCTTTACTGTAAAAAACGACGTTGATCGGAAAACCTTTCAACGCCGTAAAAAATGAAGAATCTTACGATTCACTGGTTTTTAAGAACCCCTACATAGCGGGTTTCGTTACCGTTGCTTGGTCAAGGGTAATCTGTGTCTGAGCCAACAAACGACCATTGATCGAGGATCCGGTGTTCATAGCAATATTCGTCTGACTCATCACTATTCCCTCAAAATGGGAACCGGTCCCCAGGGTCACCCCTCCAGCTACCTGCCAGAAGATATTTTTGGGCTGAGCCCCACCTGAGAGAATTACATCGAAACCACTACTAATGCTG
>NZ_JAEKNT010000495.1 GCF_016406725.1 Sphaerochaeta sp. S2
GATTAAAGAAGTTCGACCACACCCTGGAAGAAGCTGCCTACAACCTGGGAGCGAACAAGGCAGAAGTGCTTTGGTTTATCACCCTCAAGTACCTGAGACCTTCAATTATTGGTGGGGCGGCAATGGCATTCCTTATGTCCTTCGAGAACTTCAACACCACCATATTCCTCGTAGGTTCACAGGCAACACTGCCCATAAATATGTACATGCAAGTACGTGATGGATCTACCCCGGTGATCAATGCCATCTCATTCCTGCTCATTCTTGGCACTTCCATTTTCGCGGTGATTAATCTTACCAAAGGGAACAAGAAACTGCTCTAGGGCGTATCCTTGTGGGATATAAGGAACGATACATGAAAATTGAAACAGAACGATTACTCCTACGAGAGATGACCCAGGAAGACTACCCTTCTCTTGCAGCGATCCTGCAAGACGAGCAGACCATGTACGCATATGAGACTCCTCTCAGCCCTGCTGAAACACAGGCTTGGCTGGACAGGAATCTTGCCAGATATAAAACTGACGGTTTTGGACTATGGGCTGTTATCCTGAAAGATACTGGTACCATGATAGGCCAGGCTGGCCTGACATGGCAATCGATCGGGGGGTCATCAGAAGTATTGGAAGTTGGGTATCTGTTCAATCGCAGCTACTGGGGGAAAGGATATGCAATTGAAGCAGCAAGAGCATGCAAGGAGTATGCCTTCAGCACACTGAACAGCAGAGAAGTCTACTCCATCATACGCGACTGTAATGTTGCTTCAATGAATGTTGCTATCCGAAACGGCATGCTTGCCAGAGGTAGCTTCATTAAGCACTACCGCGGATTGGATATGCAACACTTGGTATTCTCAGTTAAAAGAGAACCCTCAATCACCTAGAAAACCAAAGCCTATCGCTGGTTTATCTCTTTGGATTACGAGGAAACCAACCTTTTGCAACCCGCTCTTCTTGCTCGAACAACTCATGGATACTCCATAGGGAGGAGAACCCCGTAATGCTGACCACTGCAGATAACGTAGCGTTCTCAATGCAAAGGGAGAGGACAACCAACAGGATTCCGACTACCAAAAAAACCGGCCATACCCTTTTTCCAAAATAATACTCCCCTTTAATGACTATCGGGTGGAATACCCCAATGATAAGAAATGCAGCTGCCCCGATTATTATTCCTTGGAAACTCATACATCCTCCTCCTCTATGCATACGTACAGATTCATCTTGTCGGCCTCAGAATAGCTACGTCAAGAACTCTTTTCCTGATAGTTACAATTGGAGATTGGCGTATTATTCATCACTGAAGAATATTCCCATGCTAGAATCATCATGAATACCATCGAATGAAAGTTAAGGAAATTAGTATGAACCGATGTAGCTGGACAGGTGAGAATCCTCTCTTGGTAGAATATCATGACAGGGAGTGGGGAGTTCCACTCCATGATGATCAGAGACAGTTTGAGTATCTGAGCATGGAAGTCATGCAATGCGGATTGAGCTGGCTCACGGTATTGAAAAGACGGGAAGCTCTCCGCTCTGCATTTGATGATTTCAATGTCTCCAAGGTTGCTGGCTATGGCGATGAGCACGTCGATGAGATTATGAAAATGGAGGGGATGATCCGCTCCCCAAGAAAAATCCGGGCAATAATTACCAATGCAAAAGCATTCCTACCGATCCAGGAGGAATTCGGTTCATTCTCATCGTATCTTTGGGGGTTTACCGGGAACAAGACAATGGAATACCCAGGTCATGCAGACAGGGGTATCGTTATTGCCAGGAATGAACTCTCCGATATGATCAGCAAGGACCTCAAGAAGTGGGGGTTCACCTTTCTTGGTTCCATCACCATCTATGCCCACCTGCAAGCCGCCGGCATCATCAACGACCATGAGGCAATTTGTTTCCGGTATCACCAGGTAGGAAGCACAACTTCCTAAACACTTACCAGTATTTGTTCATGTACTGCTCTTGACTTCATCCAATACGTATATTGGCAAAAGCAATAGGCCAATCTAGCTATGTATGGTAGACTTTACAGGAATAATGTCCTGCTCATAGAAGTTGGATTTCTTTTCAGAAAAGATAAACACTACCAACCGTAAGGCAAGTGTGGACGGCAGGAAACACTTGAAGGAGCACGCTCGATGACTGAACTGATCAGCAACATACTTCGAGGCAGTGTCTCATCGGTTATGTATGTACTGTTATTATTAACCCTTACAAAGTCTAAATTCGACCGTAAGCGTATTATCAGCATCGCAATCTTTGTGTTTGTCATCAATATGACAAGCACCCTTTGGTTCTACTTCCGGGGAGACCTCACGGGGTTGTCCCGATTCACTGTTTTGATGTTCATCGTGGTTGGCCTTCTTATCAAGTCATTTACCAAAATGAGTTTCATGCAATGGAGTTTCACCTTTCTCACCACCATCAATATTGCAATGATGATCATCATCCTCAGCTTTCATCTTGGGAGACTGTTCCCCTATCCACAGTATGCCAATACATTCTTCCGGTTTGTCCTCTACCTACTCGTGATTACCATGTTCAGGAAACACTTCCTCCGGACCTATCAAACGGTTGTGAGCGACTGGCCCGTCTTCTCTGGCTTGATGATCTGCATCTTTCTGAATCTATCCTACTTCTTCTTTGTTACAGACGATATTATGCAAACCTTGGCCGCCAATCGATGGCCGATGCTCCTCTTGGTTGCCCTCTCCTTGTCCGCTTATGGCACAGTGTTCTTCTCTTTCAAAAGATTTCTGGCCATGCACGACTTGGAAAATGAGAATATGAAAATTCAGAGTGAGACAGAAGTACTGCAGAAAGTTGCTACTGAGTTGGAGATTTATGCCAACTATGACACGCTTACAGGCCTTCCCAATAGAAGAATCTTCTTTACGAAATTGGAAACAATCGTTTCAGAAGCCAAAACAAACGCAATAAAATGCGCACTCCTCTATATAG
>NZ_JAEKNT010000496.1 GCF_016406725.1 Sphaerochaeta sp. S2
ACTGCGACATCAAAGTTTTATAAAAGACAAAACCAAGACAGGTGAACATCACTATCTGGTCACAGCAAGTGAAGATATCAGGCAAAACCTTGCCCAGCAGGTATTCAGTGCAGGGTGCAATCTTACATCGCTTGAATTAAAGAAGCACTCACTGAATGAGATCTATCAGTTGGCGTACAAGGAGGCAAGCAATGAATAAACGTGAGGGTTCTGCATTGACTGGCTTGAAAGTAATCTGGCTGAAAGAGATGCAGGATTATGCAGGAAATATCAGGATGATCATCCTGATGCTCCTGATCATCCTCACAGCTGGAGCCAGCATGTATGTCGCAGCCCAGACACTTCGCTCATTTGTCGGGGAAGACTCATTCATGCTGCTTAATCTCTTCACTATCAGCCAAGACCCCATACCTTCATTTCTTTCTTTCATCTCCTTTCTGGTTCCTCTTACCGGTATCGCCCTAGGGTTTGATGCGATCAACTCAGAGTACCAGAACAGGACGCTGGGAAGAGTACTTTCACAGCCGATCTATCGGGACGTACTGCTCTTTGGAAAAGCGTTGGGAGCAGTAAGTGCTATGGCAATAGTGTTGCTAGCGCTCTGGCTGTTGGTCATTGGATGTGCAATGCTGTTCCTCGGGGTACCACCATCTGGAGAACAGATTGCTAGGGCCTTTGCATTCTATGTAATCACCCTACTCTACGCTCTGCTCTGGTATTTGGTTGGTATGATGTTCTCCATCATGTTCCGCCAGAGTGCGGTTTCAGCATTGGTAGCTATCGCATTATGGCTCTTCTTCATGATCTTCTGGCCTATGATCTCCCAGCTCCTTGCCTATGCACTTGGAGGAGGGGACAGCTTCCAGAGCGCAAAACTGGAAGTGGTACTGGGAAGAGTTTCGCCCTACAGACTCTATACAGAGTCAGCATTGGCAATCCTGAATCCCTCAACCAGATCCCTGGGAGTGGTTCTCTTCAGCCAATTACAGGGCGCTATCATGGGCAGTGCCCTCCCCTTTGGTCAGAGCATGTTGTTGATATGGCCACACTTCACTGCCTTCCTGGCAACAATCATCCTGTTGTTTGTGGTGGCTTATGTACTGTTCCAAAGGAAAGAGATCAGGATGTAATGCTTATGAGCCCCCAAGAGGGGCTCTCTTCTTGCAGCTTTGCAGGGATACGCTATACTACAAATATAGCGATATGTCGCTTCTTTAAAAGTAATTGTTATTATTTACAAGATAACCCAATGAGGAAAGGAAATCAGACACAGACATAAAATACTCTTCAAATGCATTCCTAGAGGTTGGATAAATGTCGCTACGTCATGAGACCTCTTTAGTAGGTTTGTTCCTGGAGTTTTCTATGGTCAGACGAATAGCTGTTGGTATTGTTCTCTTGGTGGTTATCATTCTTGTAGGTTGTGAAGATTCAACTACTACAATTACTACTACTGCATTGTCATTTCAATCACTTGAAGGAACCTGGTTCTTCCCAGACCAAGCTGGATATACTGAAATATCTGCATTTGTCGCGCCTGATGATGCGACAACAGGTATGGCAGATATTGGCTGGACTGATGGAACCTATTCCTACTGGTGTTATGGCGATGGGTCATATGCAGATAGTGTACTCACAGGAACCTATAGTTATAACCGTGAAGATAGTTCTGAAGCAAATCTTGACACCTCGGGTCTGGATCTCTCCATTCAAATTACCTTCACCTTAGATGAAAATAACAGGCTGAGCTTCTCTTGTAGTGGCGATGGCCCACTGGATGGGAAGACTTTCTCCAATGGCATCCTTCAACCCATTTCCTAGAAAGTCATACATGAAGCAACTGCACCGAATTTCGGTGCAGTTGGCTTTATGAGTAGTATTTTAACGATTCAGAGAATTCATAAGAAGGCTTTATCGCAGGTCCTTCTTCATGACATCATACTCTTCCTTTGTCAGTTCACCCTTTGCATATCGCTCATCAACAATACGGAGTGCATCTCCAGTAGCATTTCTCTTCTTTGAAGTTCTGACAATTGCAATAATGGAAAGAGTCAAAGCAGCGATTACTGCGAGGACAAACAGTCCCATGATCCACATTCCTCCCCCACTATACATTCCGTAGCCGAAGCCGTGATGACCAAATCTTCCTACGTCCCAAAATAATGAACTATACATACACATTCCTCCTAATAACCAAGATCTTTGCGCAATTCCAAATAGGTTTCCCTATCGATCTCACCCTTTGCGTATCGGCGATTAACTACATCCAATGCTGATGGCTCATGGGTTTTAATCCCTGATTTATCAGACCTAACCATGAAGTAAATAAATACTCCTACCAGAATTAGTAATATTAGCATCATTTGTACTCCTATACCCCCTTAGGGTATATATGCAGTATCATCACATAGCATCCATCCGTCAATGGCGTTACCCATCAAAACACTAGGAGTTCACATAACTTCATGGTTCTTCACATTCATCTTGGCTTGTAGTGATACATCACAGGTCTTCGCTCTATTTGAATCAGCGCTTCCTACTCTTCCTATACTGATATTGCAGAATTCCAAGCTCTTTCTCTTTTTTTCTTCTTTGCCCCATCACCTCTTCCCAACTCATCGCTTCACGCTTCAGTAATAGGTAGTGTTCATACCTGTCATGTTCCAACTCCCCTGATTGCAGTGCACTCTTTACTACACACCCTATTTCTCCGGTATGACTACAGTCATGGAACCGACAGTGTGACGCAAGGGCTGCAATATCAGAGAAACTCTCAGCAATCTCAGAGGCGCTGCTGTTCATCCCCACCCCCCTGATACCTGGGGTATCGAGCAGGAGAGCTCCAGAGGGTAGCTGGTGGAGAGACCTGGAGGTAGTGGTATGCCTTCCCTTTCCATCACCCACGCGTACTTCTTGTGTTTTGGAAATTTCCTTCCCATAGAGCCGATTTACCAATGTCGATTTCCCTGCTCCGCTGGAACCTAAGAGCATATAAGTCTTCCTTGCCTTCAGAGAAAGGAGAAGGTTCTCTATGCCATTCCCAGAGAGAGAATCGACTAGGAATACCCTCAAGGAGGTAAAACGCTCAGAGGCAATGCTCAGCATTCTCAAAGGATCTTCAACCAGGTCAATTTTTGTCAGTACCAACATGGGAGTAATATGATCAGCAGAGAGAATGGAGAGATATCGTTCAATCTTGTGAATATTGAAGTCGTAGTGACTGTCGATCACAATAAAAGCAGCCTCCACATTACTTGCGACCACTTCACGGTGTCCTGTGACGTATCCTTCCTCGTGAACAAGTGGTTTATGGAATTCAGAAATACGTGGAAGTACTGCTTCAATGAGACCCTTCTCTGATTCATAGCAGTTCACAGCACACCAATCCCCTACTACAGGTGCTTGCTGCACTCCTAAATCTAAAAGATTGTTGAAGGATCCAGATCTTTGAAGTAAGTATGTTTGTATTCCATCACTGCCCCAGTAGTGACCTCTATTTTCTTTGATGATACGTAGAGGTATATACCCAAGCGTACTGAAAGGCACAAAATTCTGCGTAAGTTGTTCATTCCATCCAAGGGAACTGAGTTGAGTTTCAGTATTATGTTGTAGTTGCATGAGAACCATCCGGGTTTTAAAGATATAAGAAACAGCCTACCGCTGTTTTGGTAGGATTCCCCGGTATGTGTTTTTCTTTACTGTTTTCTGGTTTTCAAGATCAACACCGTTACCGGGGTTGCCTTACAATCTCCAGATGATTGGTTTTCATCCAAACTCCATAGTGAATTAGTGATATGGATACGATACATCTGCTATCGTATGCAGTCAATTATAAAGAGCCTTTAATGTTCTTGTATGCTGCGATGTATGTTTCTACAGTATAGGAGCGAAGAATCTCTGCGATGAGGTCGAGAGGTAGTTCTTCCAAGGTTTTGAACCTAATACATGATTTTCCGAGCATGAGCTTCTTGCTCTGCTTCTGCAGCTTAGCCATTTTTTTGTCATCCATGTAGAGCGGCATAAGATAGAGAGAGAATCCATGCTTCTGTACTGAAAGAGCTGCATATCCTATGGGTTGTTTGTTGTAGGTATCAGGGAAAGAGCGAAGGGGTATTTCATAGCTGATCATCCCCCAGTTCATACTTTCCTGGATTCCTTCTGGAAGATTCTCAAGGATTAATCTTCTGAGTGGTTCAATGACGGAGCGTTGCTCGCTGGTAAGCTCTGAGAGATATGCTTCTACGGTTGTTGCTTCTGATCGCATGGCAGGCTCCTAAGATTTAATTGAGATATTGGACAGATAAAGGAAAAGTGACCCATCAACGATGGGCCACTTGTTAGTAAACTTTTCTAGACTCTTTCGATTAGAAGGAGACAGAAACACTTGGGGTGAGGGTGAAGTCACCATCAAGGGTGTATTCAGCATCAAGAGCATACTTAACACCACCCATGGAGTAATCAGCACCAGCACCAATCTTGGTGGTTACATCTGACAAATCGTTCAAAGTCAGCTTTGCATATACACCCATGTTTTCAATGCCACTGTAGGACACTTTAGTGATAACATTGTTGGTCTTGTCAAGATTCTGATACTCTACCCAAGCTGTTACATCTTCAAGAGAAGCCTTTGCTTCTACATACAGGTTGTTGATTGCATCTCCACTAGGAACAGCAGTACCTGTTGTATCAACAGCATCATATTCCATGTAATATACATCAATTGCAGATACGCTCAAACCAAAGTCAAGGTCAGCAAGTGCTGCGGCGTCGACCATAACTGAACCAGTGATACCACCCTTAGAAGAGATCTTATCACCCAAGTCGATTCCAAGTGCATTTTTGTCATCGCCAATTTTTGCATAATTAGTGTAACCGAATGCTGCGCTTACGCC
>NZ_JAEKNT010000497.1 GCF_016406725.1 Sphaerochaeta sp. S2
GCTTCCAGCTGTTCACTCGAATAGGCGTTTCTCAGGGCAAGGGGAATCCTGTCGGATTGAACTCCAAGGATTGCATCATCATGCACACCTGCCTTGATAAACAGCAAGCTTCTGAAAAAGAGGGTGAAGTCCTTGATACACTGTTCCACCGATACTCCTGCCTGCAACAAGTCCTGTACGGCGAGCAGTGCCTGATCGGTATGTTCATCCAAGAGAAGAGAGACTATTTGTGCAATCTGGTCGATGCCGACCAATCCCAGCTTGCTGCTGATTTTTTCCATGGTGATGTGCCCTTGGCTGAAGGAGACCACCTGGTCAAAGAGCGTGTAGGCATCACGCATGGAGCCGGTGGACTCCTTTGCAATCCAGAACAGTGCATCATCATCTGCTTCCACTTCCAAATCACTCGCAGCATCGCGTAAACAGTTCTTGATGGTATCCAGGTCGATAAGCTGGAAATGAAACTGCTGACAACGTGATCGTATGGTAGCCGGCACTTTTTGCAGTTCGGTAGTCGCAAAGATAAAGATGACGTATGCAGGGGGCTCTTCAATGGTTTTCAGCAGTGCATTGAACGCACTGGTGGAGAGCATATGCACTTCATCGATGATATAAATCTTGTACTTGCTGGTCTGGGGAGGGAAGAGGACCTCGTCCTTGATCTGCCGGATGTCATTCACGCTTGTGTTGCTTGCACCATCGATTTCAATAACATCAACGCTATTGCCTTGGGTGATCTCACGACAGTTGGAACAGACGCCACAAGGAGTGGCTGTGGGTCCTTGTTCACAGTTCAGGGCCCTTGCCAATATTCGGGCAGATGAAGTCTTGCCTACTCCTCTTGGTCCACTGAACAGATAGGCGTGGGCAATTCTTCCTTGTTCGATCGAATGTTTTATGGTTGATACCACGAATTCCTGACCTACCAAGCCGTCAAAAGACTGAGGGCGTTTCCTGGTAGCTGTTACTTCATATGCCATGAGAGCTCCTCTGTGAACGTACCCTGCGAGTATACCATACTTTGCTATCTAGGAACAGAAGTGCCAATCTGGGGAAGAGGTGATAACAGAGAAAAACCCAGCCAACAAATCGCCTGTGTCTCATGGGCAATTCACTTACCGCTGCTACCTTCCGGTCCTGACGGGGTTGGGCGAATGCACATAGCACAGAATCTGTTGACTGGGAATAAAACGGAGAGGGGGGGATTCGAACCCCCGGTGCCTTTCAGCACACACGCTTTCCAAGCGTGCACCTTCGACCACTCGGACACCTCTCCAAGGAACGAAATAAACGGAAAAACCTAAAAAATATCCAAGCTATCGGAGAGAGAGGGATTCGAACCCTCGGTACCGTCAGACGGTACAACGGATTTCGAGTCCGTCTCCTTCGACCACTCGGACATCTCTCCCAGTGTTATGACCGTTTCATACAAAACGAACTTTGAGACCAAGAGGATTCGAACCTCCGACCCTCAGTTCCGCAAACTGATGCTCTATCCAGCTGAGCTTTGGTCTCAATAATAAAAAAAATCAAAAACGGGGAGGGGGGGATTCGAACCCCCGGACCCGTTACCAGGTCAACTCCTTAGCAGGGAGCCCGATTCGGCCGCTCTCGCACCTCTCCATATAGAAAAAAACAAATTCATCTAGATAGATGAATGAACGGAGAGAGGGGGATTCGAACCCTCGGAGACTCGCGCCTCAACGGTTTTCAAGACCGCCTCCTTCGACCGCTCGGACATCTCTCCAAACAGACATGATATTCCTCTATTTACAAGAATATCAATCGGGTTACCACTATAGTGAGTGCCTCAATCTTTGTCAAGAACTCTGATGGGAGAAAAAAATAGCGTTCCCACCCGGAAGTGATATTGTCCTGAGGTAACGGAAGGGATTTTGTCACATGAGCACAGGAAGGGGATTTTCTGCCTGTCTTTGTGATATAGTCCAGGCTACAAGAAAACAAGAGGGATTGGTTCTTCTGTTTTAGACGACTAGTGAACCAATCCCCACCCAATTACAGGTGGTTACAGTATGGTATGGGATGCGCATGCAAGGCAAGTGGTACAGGAAGCGGTAGAGGGCAAGATAAACAGGTTCAGGGCCTCGGTGAGACTCAATGTGTCGCTCAGGACCGTGCAGAGGAAAATGAAGGAATACCGTGAACGGGGCGAGGAATGCTTCGAGCATGGCAACAAGGGGAAGGCCCCGGCCAACAAGGTCGACCTGGATGCGATCATCGCGTTCATAGA
>NZ_JAEKNT010000498.1 GCF_016406725.1 Sphaerochaeta sp. S2
CTGCTTATTCCTCGGCAGCTTCAATTGTATTTAAGAGACAGACATTATGCTTTTCTTCTTTTTTTGTTATAATTAACTGATTGGAGATTTTATGGATTATATAGTAAAGAATTTAATTAATGACATGTTAAGAGCGGTCGAATATGAAAGAGAAGAAGAGCGCGAAAGACATTTAAGTGAAATGAAATACCTTTCTGGTCAAGAAAGAGAAAAAAAAGGAAGAGCAGTCATTAACCTTAAAAGAAAAAAAATTGGTAGAACAATTAGTGGTGAATATTTATATCAATTTAGCAGAAAATACAACATCGAAACTGAAATCAGTATAGGTGATCAGGTCATCGTTAGTCAGGATAACCCTCTGGATGTTCAAAATCCCACTGGTATTGTTTATGAAATGACCAATAAGTCAATTACAATAGCTTTTACTAAGCAGCTGAGGATGGGGAATAATAGGCCAATACGAATGGACTTATCGGTAAATGATACGACTTATAAACGAATGGAAGATGCGTTATTACATCTGAAAAGCCCTGAGTTTTCAAAACTGAATACTATTTTAAGCGGTAAGTATCATGTATCAACGTTCGAAAAGGATATAAAATTTAAGAGCTTAAATGATGTTCAAAATCAAGCTGTTAACTTAGCTTACAATAATAATGGCTATTATAGTATACAAGGACCGCCAGGGACCGGTAAAACGTATACAGCAGCCCACTTGATCAAAACAATTGTTGAAGGGGGTAAAAAGGTTCTAATTACAGCAGATTCAAATGCCGCTGTAGATCATTTGATCAGACATTGTGCGAAACTCGGTTTGGATCCCTTAAGAATAGGCAACCCAATTCGTGTTAACAATGACTTAAAACCTTATACATTGGATTACAGAGTAGTGAAGCATGCTTTGTATTCTGAAATAGAGTTATTATCATCTGAATTAGAAGAAGTAAAAGTAACCCACAGTCATATGGATAAACCCAAGCCAAAAGATACGAGAGGTCATTCATATACAGAACTAATAGAATTAATGGACAAGAATCAGGCAAGTAGAGGGATTTCCAAAACAACACTCAAATATATGAAGCCATTTCTTAAAATTCAAAAGAGAATGGATTACATCTACACGAAGATACAAC
>NZ_JAEKNT010000499.1 GCF_016406725.1 Sphaerochaeta sp. S2
GGGAGGTACAGCTATGATCACCGACTTCCGCTACCGGGGTGCCTCCACAGGAAAGAAACTCTTCATCTCCATAGCCATCTTTGTGATGTCGCTCTATGTACTGCTTATCCTCTACCCCCTGATCAACATGGTGCTCTCCTCATTCAAGGGTAACCGTGCCATCCTCTCCACCCCGTTCTCACTTCCTGAGGAGTTTAGCTTCTCCACCTATAAGACGGTGTGGATCGACAAGGGATTCTCCCGGTACTTCGCCAACAGCCTATTGGTGACTACAATCTCCATGGCCTTGGTACTCCTCTTCGGCTCCATGGCCTCCTACGGCATAAGCCGCTACACCTACCGACTCAATACCCTGGTCTATATGCTCTTCCTGAGTGGGATCATGTTGCCCTTGAAGGCAGCGATCATCCCCCTCTTCCTCTTGATCAAGACCTTGGGGCTTATCAACAAACCACTTTCGGTCATCCTGATCTTCATGGCGATGGGACTTCCCTCCACTGTCTTCATCCTTGCTGGGTTCATGAAGGGAATACCCTTGGAACTTGAGTATGCTGCCAAGATCGATGGATGTAATGACTTTGCCATCTACCGGCGTGTGGTGATGCCGATGGTTGCCCCGGCTATTGCCCTGGTAACCATCTACAATGCAGTACCGATCTGGAACGACTTCTTCTTCCCCTTGGTGTTCCTGCAGTCAGACAAGGTAAAGACCTTGCCTGTTGGACTTTCGACATTCTTTGGCCAGCACAGTACCAACTGGAGCCTACTCTTTACCGGCCTATCCATAGCAATACTGCCCATGTTGGTCCTGTACTTGTTCATGTCCAAGTACTTTATCAAGGGAATGACCGCTGGTGCGGTCAAATAGGAGAATCAATGTCCCATACCAATCTACCTACCACAGAGATGAGAAACCCAGCATCCTACCGAATCGACACCAAGAGCACGCTTGAGATACTCACTATCATCAACCAAGAAGACCAGAAGGTCCCCCTTGCTGTTGCCCAAAGACTAACCGAGATCGCTTCTCTGGTGGACGATGTCGTCATCTCCTTCAAGAAGGGGGGAAGGCTCTTCTACATTGGGGCTGGGACTTCAGGAAGACTTGGTGTACTGGATGCCTCAGAGTGTCCTCCAACCTTTGGGGTGAAGCCCACCATGGTCCAGGGGGTTATCGCAGGGGGTCTTCCAGCCCTCACCACTGCCATTGAGTCGGCTGAGGATAATCCAGAGGCAGGTATTGAGGAGTTAAGGGAAAGAGCATTTACCAAGGATGATGTCCTGGTAGGAATAACGGCAAGCGGTCAGGCACCATATGTCATCGGGGCAATGGCATGGGCGCAGGAGCTGGGGGCAAAGGTTGGAGCGATCAGCTGCAACGAGCACTCAGCGGTATTCGACCATGCTGACCACAAGATCTACATAGCTGTCGATGCTGAGATCATCACCGGCTCAACGAGGATGAAATCGGGAACAGCCCAGAAACTGGTGCTGAATATGATCACCACAACGGCGATGATTAGAATCGGGAAGGTGTATAATAACTTGATGGTAGACCTGCTTCCCCTGAACTCAAAGCTGGTTGACCGAGCCAAGCGCCTGATCAGTGAGGTGACTGCCTGTAGCAGGGAGGAAGCAGAAACACTCTATGAGGCGAGCAACGGCAGCATCCGTGTCGCCATCCTCATGCATCTGCTCTCCGTTAATGCAGAGGAGGCAAAGAACTTGCTTGAGAAGAGTGATGGTAGCTTGAACCGGGCACTGGACAGCAGAGGAGTGGTACATTGAGAGAAGGCTTTACTTTTGGTATAGATGGAGGGGCAACACGCTCACGTCTTGCCGTCCAGGATGCGGAGGGGAATCGGGTACGTGTCATAACCGGTGGACCGACCAACCTCTACACAGGAAAACCCGAAGAGGCTGCCCTGCATCTACGCGAGCTCTTCGACCAGGTTAAGGAGTTTGGCCCATTCAAGGCAGGATGCATCGGCTCGGCAGGACTGGGAAGGGAAAGCGAGAAAAACACTTTTTCCAGCATCCTGGAGACGTTGCTTCCCTCTGTTCCTGTTATGCTCTGCAGCGATGGGGAGATTCTCCTGGCCGGTGGTCTTGGTGGCCCTGAGGGATATGCCTTGATCAGCGGAACAGGCAGTATTGCCCTAAGCAGAACGAAGGAAGGAAAGACCATGCGATCAGGTGGCTATGGCTACCTCCTCGGGGATGAGGGCTCTGCTTACTGGATCGCTCACCAGGCATTGAAGCGGTCCCTCCGCTCCCTCGAGAGGAGAGACCTTCCCACAAGTATGCTGGAGAGTCTCCTCGAAGCCTGTGCCCTGCAGAAGAGCGAGGAATTGGTTTCCTATGTACACCACCAGGCAAGCAAGGCTGACATTGCCTCCCTCGCCCCGATTGTGACCGCGTTTGCGATACAGGAAGATCCCTTGGCACTCGCAATTCTCGAACAAGCTGCAAGGGAGTTGGCCACTTTAATAGAGGCGGTACAGAATCCTGAGATCAGAAACAATGAACTGGTGGTAGCGGGCGGTGTTTTGGAACACGACCCAATCGTGCGTCCACTGTTCGAAACCTTTCTCGCTGAGCGATTGGAACACCTTGTCATCATTGAAAGCAGAGGAACGGCTCTCGATGGAGCATGCCTGCTGGCAAGGGAGTTGGGACAGACACCTTAGGAGAATCCCATCTGATATCTTACTTTTATGGTTGATGCTTAATTTCATACACCCAGACAGCCAATGGGGACTACCTTCACCCCATCAGGTCTTTCATAGGCAATTTCACTTGCAGTGAGAACCATGAGAAACGATGGAGCTTGCATTTTGTGTAGTTTTATAAGACGTACAAGCTCAAGCAAATGTTCCGCTCCTTCATCAATTCCACTTCCTCCCATTTTACATTCAATAAGCGCATATCGTCCATCCCGAAGATGGAGCACACAATCACACTTCAAGTCATATCGATCATGATAGTATGAGATTGATCCTCCCATTTTCTGTGAATAGACTCTGAGATCTCGTATACAGAGCGTTTCAAATACAAACCCCATAAAGGGAAGATCTTTAAGTAACACATCTGAACTCAGCCCCAATCCGGCAACAACTAAGGAAGGGTCCGCAAGCTCGTGCTTGGAACGGGAACGAAGCGCGGTCTTGGATCGAATTGCAGGATTCCAAGCTGGAACATCTTCCACAATATAAAGCCGCTGCAATGCATTTAAATATTCGTAGTATGTTGTCTCAGAAAAGGAGAGATCATTTGCTTGAATGTCACCGATTATGCTTTCATTTGTAGCTAGAGTGGATATATTCCGGGCATAACTACGTAATAAATTCATGACTCTTTGAGGATTTTTCTTAGAACCAGAAGTCCTTGAGACCTCACTTTCGGCTAAGGACACAATATACTCTTGAGCGATTAATAATGCAGATTTTTCTGACTTATTTACAGAAGCTGGCCACCCTCCCCTGCACATCAAGAATGCCAAATCAGGTATGGCTATTTCAGATTTTTGAGGATCAATCGGTGTTGTTGATGAGAACAGGGAAGAAAGCGAAACTGAACCATTCGACTCTCCTGACTCAAATAGACTCATTGGACGCATAACTAGACGACTTATTCTTCCAGTTCCAGAATGATGAATTCCATCATCAACAGGGACTGAAGATCCAGTGAGGATAAACATGCCTTCTTCCTGCTCATTATCAACAGCAAGTCGAACTGCATCCCAAATTGGAGGCACTACCTGCCATTCATCCAAGAGTCGTGGGTATGCACCTTTCAAAAGGTACGAAGCATTAATCTCAGCCATCATCCTATTAGACTCACCTTGATCAGGATCCTGAAATCGAATAATGCTCTTTGCCTTCTGTTCAGCGGTTGTGGTTTTCCCACACCATTTTGGACCTTGGATATTAACAGCTCCAAAAGTTTGAAGATATTCTTCAAGCAGAACATCAAGAATTCGAGTAATGTATGATTTCACAATAGTCTCCTTATTTATTATAAAATAGCATTTTATAATACTTTTGTCAATTTCACCGGAGACTTTTGCGCTGTTTTACCGGAGACTTTTGCGCTGTTTTACCGGAGACTTTTGCGCTGTTTTACCGGAGACTTGCGCCGAGAATTATACTTACGAGTATAATACTCGTAAGTATAATATCTAAGCAGAAGAACAAGAGTAGGTTGGTCAGGAAAGACTTCCTCCGCTCGGCAGAACTATTCCACCACATTGAAAACCGTTACTACTACTTATTTAGTAAATCAGGCTTTACTGATGAAGTGAAAGCCAATGCCCAGATTGAGGGAATTACGCTTGTTGCACTGGAAGATTTATTCCTGGTTGAATAGCTACCACATAAGAGAGGGTCACCCTCATGTGGTGACCCTCACATTGAAACAAAGATCTCTTTAGAATACAGAACCTGCGTCGTAATGATCCATTACATTGCTCTTGTCAACCAAGACAGAGGGGAGCACTACAGAAGTAGGCTTGCTAGCGGTGTGGAATGCATCAGACTTTCTGCCTTCTGCGACATCCAGACAGTACATGATGGCATCATAGACCATTGACGGGTGGTAGGTGGCTGTTGCCTTTACCAACGGGTCATCGTTCATGATCATCTCGTACGCTGCCTTGGAACCTGCACCACCAAAGACCAGCTTGATATCCTTTCGGCCACTCTCCTTGATAGCCTGAAGGACTCCAGTCATGACATCATCATCCTGGCAGAATACAGCATGGATCTCAGGATACTTCTGGATATAGTTCTCCATCAGCTCCAGGCCCTTCTGGGTTGACCAGTCGGCGAAGTCATAGTTTCTTCCACCGGCGAGGTTGACCAGAGAAGGTTCCTTCTGCATCTCGTCGAAGAATGCATTCATTCTCTCGCCATCGATAACAACAGGCATACCACCCATGGCAACATACTTGGTAAGGCCGTTTTTCTTCATGTAATCTCTCACGAAGATACCGGAGACCTTTCCCATCTCAGAGTTGTTACCAGCGAGGTTGATGTAACCGAAGGATGTATCGGTCAGACCGCGGTCTACAACGATACACTTAACGCCGGAGGCGTGTGCTTCCTTTACCACAGGGGTAAGGGGAGCTGACTCATGAGGAAGGATTACCAGATAGTCCATGCCCCAGACCATGAGGTCCTCGACATCGGAGATCTGCTTTGCATACCCGTCAGCATGCAATACCTTGAACTCATACTTTCCAGGATACTGCTCCTTCAGTTCCTCGACAGCCTTGTCTGCCCACCAGCCGATACCTCCAGTCCAGCCGTGGTCAGGAGAGGGAACCGCAATACCGATCTTGGGAACACCAGCAGCGCCCTCAGAGACACCCTGGGCGAAGACCATACCGGCGGCAAAGATCATACAGAGAGCGATAATCAAAACTCTTCTCATTTCCAATCCTCCTTGATTGAACCTTTATTTGTTACCGTTGTTGTACTGCAAGAGTACCGCAACAATAATGACAAACCCTTTCACTGCCTGCTGCAGGAAGGCACTGATACCTCCCATGACAAGCATGTTGTTGATGATTCCCAGCATCACCGCACCCATCATGGTGCCGATGATACTTCCCTTTCCTCCGCTCATCAGGGTTCCCCCGATGACCACAGCTGCGATGGCGTCCATCTCATAACCAGCACCATCGCTTGGGTTGATACAGTTGAGCCTGCTCGACCACATCACAGCGGTCATACCTACCGTAAATCCCGTAATGATATAGGGGAGCCACTTCACAATGGTAATATTGATCGCCGAGTATTTCGCTACCTGCTCATTGCTTCCCGTTGCACAGAGATACCGGCCAAAGCTCGTATGGTTCAACACGACATGCAACAAGATTCCCACGATAAGGAAGCACCAGACCGGAATAGGTAGGCCAAGGAAAATACCACTGCCAAGCTTCCCGTAGTCCATATTCTCCGAGAGGATGGTACCTGCATTGGAGATGTATTGGATAAGGGAGCGAAAGATCGACATGGTACCCAGGGTGACTATAAAGGGAGCCATCTTGAACTTAGCCACCATGACCCCGTTAAGCGCTCCGCAGAGCGATCCCAGTACCAGAGCAAAGAGGAAGGTCAGAACTATGCCCCAGACAGAACTAGGACCGAAGAGATTGAGGAAGTAGATTGCAATCCCTCCCACGAAGGCGGTCATGGAACCTACCGAGAGGTCGATACCCCCACTGATGATTACCAGCGTCATCCCCAATCCGATGATTCCCGTATAGGAAATCTGCCTGAGAATGTTCGTTAAGTTCCTCATTTTCAGGAAGTTGGGCCACCCGAGAATGGTGGCGATCACCACAAGGATAAGGAACGCCATCCCCAGGGAGTGGTCCTTGAACTTGAACTTTTTCACAGAAGACAGCAGTTTATTTTCACCCATCTTTTTCTACACCTTTCTTGATTCCTGTCGCATTGAATACAATGTTTTCCTCAGTAATCTCTTCCTCATCCAAGCAGCTAGCTACCTTTCCTTCCCGCATAACGTAAGCCCGGTTGCACATCCCAATTATCTCCTCCATCTCGGATGAGATAATGATGCAACTGATCCTCGCCTCAGAAAGCTGGTGAATGAACTCATAGATCTCCCGCTTTGCGTTGATATCGATTCCCCTGGTAGGCTCATCAAGGATGAGAATCTCAGGATTGGTATCCATCCACCGAGCAAGATACACCTTCTGCTGGTTTCCCCCGCTGAAGAACCGCAGCTCAGACTTCTTCGAAGCGGCCACGATATTGAACTCATCAATGTAATGATCGCTTGCAGCTGTCTCAGCCTTCTTGTCGATCAGAAGCCCTTTGAGATATTTATCCTTCAGGGAGATCAGGCTGATATTCTTGGTAATGTCATAGTTCATGACAATCCCCTTGCCCTGCCTGTCCTCACTGATATAGCCAAGACCAAGGGAGACGGCATCCTTCGCACCGCGGATCCTCACCGGTTTTCCCTTGACGTGAATCTCCCCACCCTCCATTCTCCTAAGCCCCATCACCGTCTCCATCGTCTCAGTGCGACCTGAACCGACAAGCCCGGCAAATCCTAGGACCTCTCCACGATGGAGGGAGAATGAAACATCCTTGACCATGGGCCCACTCTTCAGGTTCTTGACCTCAAGCACAAGTTCCTCTGCCCTTCTGTCCTTCTTGGGAGGGAAGACCTGACTGAAATCACGCCCAACCATCTTCTTTGCAAGCGTATTTGCATCAAGGTTCCTTACCTCATCCACACTTACCAGCTTCCCGTCCCTGAGCACGGTAACCCGGTCACAGATGGTCATGACCTCCTGCAGCTTATGGCTTACAAAAAGCATGGTGACCTTCTTCTCCTTGAGCTTTCGCATCAAGGAGAACAAAGTCTTCACCTCAACCGGGGTAAGGGTGGTGGTCGGCTCATCAAAGATCAGGACCCTGGTATCGAGGATCATGGCCTTTGCAATCTCCACCATCTGTTTCTCAGCCACAGAAAGCTCACTGATGTACTTGTTCACATCAAGGGGCATCTTCAAAAGCTCAAGCTGAGCCCTCGCTTCCTCCCGCATCTTTGCCTTATCCAGGAGAAGCCCCTTATGAATCTCATTTCCGAGGAAGATATTCTCGAATACCGTCAGGTAATTGATCAGGTTGAACTCCTGGGGAACGATACCAATCCCCAGTTTCTTTGCCGTGATATAGTCGGGAATATTGGTAAGTTGGCCATCCAAGCGGATGGTTCCCTCAGTTTTCTGGTAGATTCCGCTGAGAATCTTCATCAACGTGGATTTACCAGCCCCATTCTCCCCGATAAGCCCCATGACCTCTCCTTCCCGTATGGAGAAGGAGACCCGGTCTAGGACACGGACAGATGAGAATTCCTTGACTATACCTTCCAGACTGAGAAGGATCTTGGATTCGTCCATCAATTCTCCATTGCTCCATCGAAATCAACATTCGAGGGTTCGAAATCAACTCTTCTCACCAGCTCAAGTGCTTCACTCGCACCAAACAACCTATCCATGCCATTGTCTTCCCATTCAACGGACAAGGGACCATGGTATCCAGCTGCATTCGCTTCGCGGATGATCATGTCAAAGTCGACATCCCCGTGACCTGGGGAGACGAAATTCCACCCTCTTCTCAAATCACCGAAGGCAAGGTGGGATCCAAGGATACCGCTCCTGCCGTCCAGCTTCACCAAGCTGTCCTTGATATGCACATGGTAGATATGGGAAGCGAAATCACGGAAGAAGAGTGCAGGATCGATTCCCTGCCACTGAAGGTGACTTGGGTCGAAGTTGATACCAAGAGCTTCTCTCTTCTTGAACTTCTCCAGGAGACGCTGGGTGCTGTAATAGTCATATGCGATCTCAGAGGGGTGTACCTCAAGAGCAAACTTCACGCCCTGCTTGTCAAACTCATCAAGGATCGGAGTCCAGAGGTCGTAGATCTCCTGGTAGCCATCCTCGATCAACTGCTCTGAGTTGGCAGGGAATGAGTAGAAATACTTCCAGATCGGGCTACCCATGAATCCGGTAACCACCGAGCAACCCATGTTCTTTGCTGCCTGGGCGGTGTACTTCATCTGGTCGATTCCCCACTGGCGGATTGCCTTGTCATCACCCTTGAGGCTCTTGGGGGCAAAACCGGCAAGACGGGGATCGCCAAAGGCATCTCCGACGCAC
>NZ_JAEKNT010000500.1 GCF_016406725.1 Sphaerochaeta sp. S2
CAGTGGGTGATACCATGAAATCGTGAGGGAGTATCCATGTCAGACTATATGAACGGAACAGGTATTCAATACCATTTGCATATCAAAGAGGGTGATGTAGGTAGATATGTCATTCTTCCTGGTGATCCAAAGCGTGTGCCACTGATCGCAAAGTATCTTGATGATGCTGTACTGGTAGCCGATAGTAGGGAATATGTCACCTATACAGGATTCCTGGACGGAGAGAAAGTCTCAGTCACATCCACAGGTATTGGAGGTCCTTCTGCTTCCATTGCAATGGAAGAACTCTTCAAATGTGGGAGTGATACATTCATCCGCATGGGTACCTGTGGCGGTATTGCGTTGGAAGTAATGGGCGGTGATGTTGTGATTGCTACCGGTGCTGTAAGAATGGAAGGAACCAGCAGGGAATATGCACCTATTGAATTTCCTGCTGTAGCTAACTTTGAGGTTGTATCAGCATTGAAAGAGGCTGCCGACCAACTCGGGAAAAAATGCCACCTGGGGGTCGTGCAATGCAAGGACTCTTTCTACGGTCAGCATGACCCTTCCCTGATGCCGGTCAGCTATGATCTGATAAACAAATGGGAGGCTTGGAAACGACTTGGTGTCTTGGCAAGCGAGATGGAGAGTGCTGCTCTCTTTGTGGTTGCTGCACATTTGGGTGTTCGCTGTGGTAGTGATTTCTTCGTGGTGGGCAACCAGGAGCGTGAACTCCTGGGTATGGAGAACCCTAAGCTCCACGATACCGAGGATGCAATACGAGTAACAATCCAAGGGGTTCGGAATCTGATCAAAAAAGACAAGGCGAAGGCGGGCAAATCCTAGCACGTTTCTTTACCTGCAAAATAGATTCCAAGCTGAAAGGCAGGACATTTGTTCCTGCCTTTCCCAATTCACAGAAACAGTGACTTGCATGGTAGAGTTCATAGGTACCAGAGAAAGGGTAGTGTTTCCCTCTTGCTCCCAATGTACCAAAGAGTGGAAGCAGGTGGGCGGAATCCACTGCAATAAGATTGTTCATGGTATTGGGAAAGGAGAGCAACAAGTCAATTGAATGGGGCAGTAATAGGTAATCGAGAATACACCCACCCGCATTGGTGACTTTCAGGTAATAGTGTGCAAGCAGTCGATATGCCTCCTGGGCATTGCTGAAGAGCCTTACCGTACTATGTTTCTGGAATCTCCCGTACATGATATTCCTCCTTGTACATCTGTAAGAGGAATATCAACACATATGCTTCAATAGAGTAATATACCCTGTGATAGCAACAAGGCCTCTTGTGCAGCGAGCAGTTCATCCAAGTTTTCATCCTTATCAGCGGTAACCAATACTCTGATGGAAAATACTTCCAGACCAATACGCTCATAGGCATCCTGGAGAGCTGTATGCTCAAATGTTCCAAGATCAAGACGGAACCGTATAGCTTGTATATCTTTTGCCATATTTTCACTGATAAGAAGATGGACCATCCCATCGTGGAGATTTTCAATACAGATAATCCCCCGTTTACTATCGTTGGTATAGAGATGGGCATGTCTTGTTAGCATATTCATGGGAACATCCTAGCAAAAATATTGGGAAGGGTATAGAATTCCGATGATTTCTTTTGGCTATGGGGGAACAGATATAGCCAAATGGACAAAAATTGACAAATAGGTTGAAATTTTATGTTCATTGAACGATAATTCCCTACAGTTTGGCATATTTTGCGTATATAGGCAGAATCCAAATTTTTCGTGACCTATTGGAACTCATGTACAAGGTAGGAATACAGATGGCTCAACAGATTCAAGATTTGGTTGCTTCCATCCGCAGGGATGGAATTGAGGCTGCCCAGAAAGAGGCTGATCAGATTATTGCTGATGCAAAGGCTGAGGCTTCAGCATTGGTGGAGAAAGCCCGCAAAGAGGCTGCTCGGGAAATCGAGAAAGCTCACAAAGAGATTCAGACGCGGGACCAGAGTGCAATCAGTAGTCTTCAGCAGGCAAGCAGGGATGTACTGCTCTCCCTGAAGAAGGCCATACAAGCAGAACTGGACAGGATTCTTACAGCTGATATTGAGAAAGCCTATTCCAGCAAGGACCTTGTCAATGTAATTATCAAGGTTGTTTCTTCCCTTTCAGATATCGGGGGAAAGGAACTGCAGCTGAGCAAGAAAGATTTCGATCAGCTTGCAACATCCCTAAAAAAGGAACTTGGTGATGAACTCAAGAAAGGTCTTGAGATCAAGGCAGTGCCTTCTACAAGATCTGGTTTCAGGGTGAGTGAGAAGGATGGTTCAGCATTCTATGATTTCAGTGCAGAGGAGACTGCGGAACTGCTTCGTCCGTTCCTTTCTCCTTCCATCCAGGACATCGTTTTTAAAGCGGAACAATAAGGAGTTGTCGTGGCTTCCTACTATTATTTGGTAGCAACGTTACCTTCCTTACGGTATGACGGAGTGCTTCCCTTCACAACTGATACCTTTCTTTCACTCTGCAAAGATCAGGTAAGCAAGGCTCACTATCTGCTTTTGGAGCAGGCGGTAAGCGGTGTTGCATCCTCACATCACTTTCTTTCCCAGTACCAACATTTTGCTGGCATGGTTAAGAAGGAGTTGACTGAGGCAAGAAGTAGGAAACTTTCTCTCTCTGATCCTTCCTACCGAAATGATGGGGATAAAGAAGCCAAAATCAGTGATACTGTGCGTCAGGCTCTTTCCAGTGATGACGTATTACAAGCTGAAATGTTGCTGATAAGGCTGCATTGGAACTATCTGGATGATTTGAGTGCTCTTCATACATTTGATATTGAAGGGCTTCTTTCATATGCGTTGAAACTGAAAATGTTGCAAAGAAAAAGTCTTTTTACCCGAGAGGAAGGAAACGCTGAGTTCAAGCGTCTCTTTTCCAATATTCAGACTGAGATTGAGAACAATTAGTGGAGTTGGATATGGCAAATACAAGTGGGCGTGTCTTAGGCGTCAACGGGAATATGGTAACAGTCGAGTTCGACAGTGCTATTGCAAAGAATGAAGTCGGATATATCCATGTTGGTGATGATCGCCTCAAGGGTGAGGTAATCCGTATCAATGGGAATACGGCTTCCCTGCAGGTCTTCGAAATGACTGGTGGAATCCGCGTTGGGGATACAGTTGAGTTCTCCGGCGAAATGTTGAGTGTTGCCTTGGGGCCTGGGCTCTTGCAGCAGATCTATGATGGTTTGCAGAACCCCCTTCCTGAACTTGCAAAACAGTGTGGGTTCTTTCTCCAACGTGGGGTGTATCTTGATGCAATTCCCAACAATGATTGGGATTTCACCCCAGTTGCAAAGGTGGGAGACAAGCTCCGCCCAGGCGATACATTCGGCACTGTCCCAGAAGGCCTGTTCACCCACCAGATCATGATCCCATTCAATCTCAATGATACTGATTGGGAAGTGGTAAGCATCAAGGAAAAGGGTAGCTATGGCGTTCGTGATACCATTTGTACGGTAG
>NZ_JAEKNT010000501.1 GCF_016406725.1 Sphaerochaeta sp. S2
CCTTTGCTCTTGGGTGTGGACTGAAGATGATCGCGTTACGGGTCTTCAGGGCGATCAGGCTCTTGAAGATTGCGGTACTGGTTGGGTTGGTGGTAGGGATAATACCGCAGATGACGCCCTTCGGCTCAGCAATTTTCTTGATACCGAAGGCCTGGTCCACCTCAATGATTCCACAGGTCTTGTCATCCTTGTATTTGTTGAAGATGTATTCTGCGGAGAAGTGGTTCTTGATAACCTTGTCCTCCACAATGCCCATGCCGGTCTCTTTCACCGCCATTAAGGCCAACTTGATACGCTCGTCGTTTGCTGCAATGGCAGCAGAGCGGAATATGGCATCGACCTGTTCCTGTGAATAGGTAGCGAATTTGGCTTGTGCACGTTTTACACGTTCGATCATGTCCTGGAGTTCTTTCTGTCCTGCAAAAAGCTCTTCGGTTTGTTTCTTATCAGCCATGATGTACTCCTCGTTAAGGTTTCTTGGCTACAATGTATAAAAATATATCTAATAAGGTCAATACGATTTAAAAAAATAAAAGGAATAAAAATACATAAGAAAATGCACTAAATATCAGATTAGTGCATATATAAATAAAATAAATTGGAAAAATTTAAAAATAAAATGACAGTAGTATCAAATAATATTACCCGATAGAACTTAATATACTATTAAGCTTATGAGTGAGACAGCAAGTACACCCAAAACAATAAAAAGGAACAGTGGTATGTTGATTGGCTTTTTATGCGTGGTTGGAGGTGTTTTATCAGTACTTTTCCCACTTGCAGTTGCCTGCAGTGCCTGATCTACACGTTGTATGACAGAGCCTTTTGTTTCCCGGAATGATCGGGTGAGTAGGCTGAAATAAGCAAGGGTTAGGGCAAGCAGGGTGCCAGCTTTTCCTTCAATCTTTGGATTACTTGCACTCAGGCTCTGGCTGGCTGAGAGGAGGGCGAGCAGGCGGAGAGCCTTGGTGAGGGCAATCGTTAGCGAGCCTTCGGTGAAGGCAAGCGTTCCCATGCTGAACAATACTTTCCCATTAGGTTCAAACAGGCTTAACACAACCAGTGAGAAGATAAGCATAAGGGCTGGTATGATCCGGATCCTTCTCCCTGCGACCCATTGCAGGAGATACATCAATGCGGTGATAACAGCAAGTGTGATGAGACCTTTTGCGAGGAGGATTGCCACAATGGCAAGCAGAGAGGCAAATAGCAGGTGTTTGTGAGGGACTTTCTCTTCGGTGGGAGGTATGGAGAGGGAAAGGGTTCCCTGTGTGAGTGCTTTTCCCGTTGTTCCCCTCTGTAGATAAATCTCAGCAAGCAGTCCCAACGCAAAGCTGGTGACCATGCCGAGTGCAAGCATAAGCGGTGCGGCTATCCAGATGGAGGGGCCATAGGCAACCCAGGAAGCAACCTGGAGTTGGGACAGATTGCTTACAAAGGCCCCAAGCAGGGAACAGCCAACAAGGCTGACCTTAAGTCCAAGGAGTTGCTTGGCCCCTTTCATGGCGATACCGCTGCTCAGGGTGCCTGCAAGGGAAATCAGGAAGAGGTAGGAGAAGAGTGTTCCACTTACCATGCCTTGGCCGACTGCCTTGAGCAGCAGGATAATGAAGAATGGACCAAAGGACATACCATCGAGGATGACCAGGAGGGGGAGGTTTGCCAATCCCAAACGAAGGAAGGGAAGGGGTTTCGGAATGAGGTACTCCAAGGTGGAAAGCAGGAGGGTTGTTGCACTGATGAAGGCTATTTTTTTCTCAGTTTGCGACATCATCAACCTCCAGATTCTCGCTGTTGCTGCCTACGATGGTAAGCAGCACCTGGTTTGGAAGGCACGCGATCCAGGAGCGTGCATTTGAAATGGGTTTCTGGAAGGTGCAGCTCTTGGTGGGGCAGGCTGAGTCCTCGATGTGGGCGTGACCATCCTCGATGACTATGTGGGTCTCCCCCAGTGGCCCTTGTACGGTAATCTCACGATCGACATCGAGACTGTAGCGGTAGGTGGCTTCACTGCTCTGGACCTGGACATAACCGCTTCCCCCGCTGGCAGTCTGCCTGCTGATGGCAACAAGGGCAAGAATGCAGAGGGCAAGGATGAGAGTGTCTCCAATGAGGGTTTTCCACCTGAGTTTCATTGGCCAAGTGTAGCGTGGAAGCCTATCCAGTGCAATAGACGGGTGTTTTGGTCGGATATCTCCACACGCGTGCAGAATGGATGAATTATGTGATTATCAGCTGTTGTATTTGACAGCCAGTACACACCCTGTCTATTATTAAGAGGAAATGTGAAGATAATGTGGAGATATGTGTTGAATCCACAAGAACGCTTGTCAGACGAGCAAAGGTATGGTGATGTTGCATATGAAGATGATTTATGTCGTTGACCCCACAAATGAGGATCGAGAAGGGGTAAAGCAGTATCTCGAGCTTTCAGGATATGAGGTGCATGTGTTTGAGGAATTGCATGCTGTGCAGGTGGCTATAAGCCGTCAGGTGCCTGACTTGATGCTTCTGGAAGTACAGTTCTCTGATGGGGATGGTTTCAGCTATATCAAGAAACTGAAGCAGACCCATTCATTTCCGGTCATCTTCGTGACAAGCAGGGTTGCTGAGAGTGATCGCATCCTAGGTTTTGAGTTGGGAGCTGACGACTATGTATGCAAGCCGTTCAGTTTCAAGGAGTTGGTGCTCAGGGTACACGCACTGTTCCGCCGAATTAATGTCAGTGTCTCCTCTTACCGGGGAGGTTCCACCTGGGTATTGGCAGGGTCTGTACTGCAGTTCGACGAGGTAAGTCACCTCTTCACCTTGGACGGTTCACAGATACCGCTTACCGCTGCAGAGTGGAGGATTATGAGTTACTTGGTGAGCAATAGTGGAATTCTCATCACCCGCTCACAGATATTGGAGCACTGCTTTGATTATAGTTTTGAGTCGTATGACCGAATTGTCGATACGCATGTGAAGAATATGCGTGCAAAGATGGGGCCCATGGGGCCACAGTGGATCGAGACAGTCAGGGGATATGGTTACCGGTTCGCCGGTAAGAGTACTTCCAGCCTTCCCGGTAAGGGAAGCGAAGGGGAGGAATAACCAATGGCAGAAACACAGGACCTTATATATATAGTAGAGGATCATGAAGTGATCCGTGAGGGGGTTCGCCAGTACCTCGAACTCTCGGGGTATCAAGTAAAAGGGTTCGCAACTCTCAGGGCGGTTCGGGAGGCTGTTGCCAAAGAGGTCCCATCCCTGCTTATCCAGGATGTCATGCTCCCTGACGGGGATGGTTTTGCTTTTGTGAAACAGCTCAAGGAGAAGAGTGACTGTCCGGTGATTTTCATGACTGCACGCAGTGAGGAGAGCGACAGGATCCTCGGGTTTGAACTCGGTGCTGATGACTATATCTCAAAGCCCTTCAGCCCAAAGGAGTTGGTACTCAGGGTGCAGGCAGTGCTCAGGCGATACCGGAACAACAGTTACAGCCCAAGCGATGGCTTTCTATACGTCAATGACCACTCGATGCGCTTTGATGAGACCGACCATCAACTTCTGGTTGATGGAGAGGAGGTTATCCTGACCGCTGCTGAGTGGAGAATCCTTGCATTCCTGATCGAAAACTCACACCATTTGGTTTCTCGTTCCCAGATTCTTGAGGAGTGTTTCGACTATGCTGTCGACTCCTATGAACGGGTGGTCGATACCCATATAAAGAATATCCGCTCCAAACTTGGAGACGGTCCCTGGATCGAGACGGTTCGTGGCTATGGCTATCGTTTTATTGGGCATGAGAAGGAAGGCGCAGTGTTATGAGAAGGCAGTTCGTAAGACTCTTCCTGGGATTCGTATTGGTGGTTGCCGTAGTGGTGGGTATCCAGACTACGGTATTCTTGGTGACTATCCACCACCAGCGACTTAACTGGACAGAGTCTGTCTTCCAGGACTATCTCTCTGCATTGAGCAAAAATCTGACAGCAGGGTTGGAGGGTCGCAGCTACTCCTTGATCAGCCTTGAGGAAGTCCTGCTGCGCTCCGCCGATGACCGGGTCAGTGGTTTGTATATCCGCAATCCTGATGGGACAGTGGCCATCGCCTATGGCATGACCAGTGCTGGTGCCTCCCTACCTGTTCCTCCCTCTGATGAGTTTGAGGGTATGCGGCCGATGATGAGTTCCCCTGCAATGCAACGAGCCCACCAGCAGATCTCTGAACAAGGATTCTCTGCAAGCGAGATGCACAGTTCTGTCTATGAGGTGCATATAGAAAAGGATTCCGATACTTCCTCTCTCTCGGTGAACCAACAATCTGCATCACAGACACATACGATTCTCCTTCCTCCCCAGGTGAAGGCTACCGATATTGCCGGGAGCTTGGTCATCTCCTATAACGATGAGGTGATTGCCTTGGTTGATGTGCTCACCTTTACTCCCTTTACCTACAAGAATACCGGTTACCTCTTCAAGGGCTTGCTCTTTCCGATTCTCTGGGCGATGCCGATTGCCTTCGTCATTGCCCTTATGATGGCAGCTTCCATTTCAAAGCGGAGCGAACGCTATACCCAGGGGATCCAGAAAGCACTGGAGCAATTGAGCAGTGGAGAGAACGGGGTTGAGCTCCCCAAGACCAAGATAGATGAGCAGCGGGTGATCAATGACTCGATCAAGATGCTTGATGAGAACCTTGCCCAGCATAAAAGAAGCCGGCAGGCTTGGCTCAGGAGTATCTCCCACGACCTGAATACTCCGGTTGCCAGTATGAAACTGCTTCTTGATGGAATTGCTGACGGGGTGTTTCCTGCAAATGAGAAGACCTTGATGTCACTCAAGAAAGAGAATGATGCTCTTTCAGCTCGTATATCCCAGGTTGTGCTGTATAGCAATCTCCAAAGTCCCGACATGAAGGTAACAAGAGAGGAAATAGCAATCCCTTCCTTCATCCAGCAAGTGTTCTCTTCATTAACCAAGGAAGAGCAGGATCGTATCTATCTCGACGCTGAGGACGCCGCCTTGCAGGGTGACCAGAACCTGCTCAGCTATGCATCCCGTGCCATGCTCTCCAATGCCTTGCAGTCAAGCGAGGGCTCGGTTGGCTGGTCCATTGGGAAGAACACCATGACCTTCACCAACAAAGGGACGATTGCAGAAGATATAGATTTCTTTGAGCCCTGGAGCAAGGGGGATTCCAGCCGAGGTACTTCCGGTAGTGGCTTGGGCTTGCCCATCACTGCCCAGATCATGCGTCTCCATCAAGGGAATGCAGAGATCAGCCAGAGAGAAGGGGAGGTTGTGGTAAGCCTCAAATGGTGAGGCTCATCATCTCCTTACCGTTCTCCAGTTCATAGATGGTAAACGTACGGTCTTCCAACAAGCAATAGCTGGCCGGGTACCCACCCTTTGGCAGGGATACTGAGCCAGGGTTGATGAAAAACATTCCATCCCTCTTCTCAGCAACAGGAATATGGG
>NZ_JAEKNT010000502.1 GCF_016406725.1 Sphaerochaeta sp. S2
TCTGGGAGAGAAAGAACCAAGGGGTGGAAAGAAGTTCACCTTCTCCTTCTGGTACTTCTTCATCATACTCTTGGTGTTCATGGCACTGAATACCTACATGGTCAGCAGACAGAGCAATGTCAACCCAGTGGATTACAACCAGTTCAAATCCTTGGTGGAAGACGGTACCATACAACGTGTTGCCATAGAAGAGGAACAGTATATCGGCTACCCATTCACCAGGGACCAGGCCGTGAATGACTTGCAAACGTATACAACAAATCCCCAGGTAGGACTTGAATCCAGCACCTACCTGCAATCTTTCAGCACGTATAAGGTGGATGACCCTTCCTTTATCCCTCTCCTGGATGAGAACGGAATAGAGTACTATGCTACCGCACCAGAGAGACCAAGCATACTCTCATCCATTCTCTCGTATATACTGCCCTTTGTCTTCATCATTCTCTTCTGGCGCTTTCTCTTTTCAAAAATGGGTGGACAGGGAGGACAAGGAGTTCTCTCCTTCAACCAGAACAAGGCCAAGATTGTTGCAGAAGGAGACACTGGTGTTCGTTTCGCCGATGTTGCTGGAGCCGATGAGAGCAAATATGAACTGGAAGAAGTGGTGGATTTCCTGAAGCGACCGGAGAAATACACGGAGATTGGAGGAAAGATTCCCAAGGGAGTACTCCTGGTAGGACCTCCGGGAACTGGTAAGACCCTGCTCGCGAAGGCCGTTGCAGGAGAGTCCGGAGTACCTTTCTTCAAGATGAGTGGAGCGGATTTCGTGGAGATGTTCGTGGGTGTTGGAGCTGCACGTGTCAGGGATCTCTTCAGGCAAGCAAGGGAAAACAGCCCCTGTATCATCTTCATTGATGAGATTGATGCCATCGGACGCTCTCGCGTTTCAGCAGGAATGGGAGGCAACGATGAGAGGGAACAGACGCTTAACCAGTTGCTCGTAGAGATGGATGGTTTTGACTCACGCACCGGAGTGATCATCATTGCGGCGACCAACCGACCGGAAATCCTTGACCCAGCACTCCTTCGTCCAGGCCGTTTTGACCGACAGGTCCTGATCGACAAGCCCGACCTGGAAGGAAGGCTGGCAATCTTGAAGATCCATACCAAGAAGATAAAACTGGGCGATGATGTCGACCTGAGAAAGATTGCCCAGGGTGCTGCGGGCCTTGCCGGTGCTGATCTTGCAAACATAGCAAATGAGGCAGCCCTGATGGCTGTACGCCAGGACCGAAAGGTTGTGATGCAAGAAGATTTCGAGGAGGCAATTGAGAAGTCGGTTGCAGGTCTTGAGCGAAAGAGCCGATTGCTCAATGAGAAGGAACGGGAAAGAGTGGCCTACCATGAGACGGGACACGCATTGACCGCTTTCATGACCGAGGGAGCTGAACCGGTAAGCAAGATATCCATCGTCCCCCGTGGACTTGGTGCTTTGGGTTACACCTTGCAGTACCCGACTGAAGACCGCTTCCTGCTCAGCCAAAGTGAGCTCTTGGGAAATATCGACACCCTCTTGGGTGGTCGTGCAGCCGAGGAGGTCATCTACAATGAGATTTCCACCGGAGCAGGCAATGATATCAGCAGGGCAAGTGACTTAGTGAGGAGGATGATCACGGAGTTCGGCATGAGCGAAAGGTACCGAAATATCACCCTTCCTACCACCAATAGTGGCATTGCAGGAATCTCTGGTGCACGTGAATACAGTGAGAAAGCACAGGAGTATATCGACAGTGAGACCGCCCGGATTGTCGGGGAGCGATATGAGATGGTCAAGACAAAGCTGAAGAAGAACAAGGAAGCCCTGCTCGCAATCACAGAAGAGCTGCTCAAACGAGAGGTTCTAGGCGGAACTGAGTTCGAAGCTCTTGCAAAAAGTAAGGTCATTGACTACTCTGCATCCGTATGATCAAGAAAAAGATAGAAGATAGTAATTTACGAGAACATCTCGCTTCCCTGCCTGAAGATGGGCGCGAGGTGTTCCTTTTGCATAACGATCAAGTTCGTGTTACTGCAATCTCAGCGACCACACTTATCAATCAGATGAGAGCCAACCATGAACTGGGGCTCCTGGAGACCTATGTATTGGGTCAGGCATACCTTGCAGCCGGCCTTCTCAGCAGTACGGTGAAAGGCAATGACCGAATCCAGCTGACTATTGAGTGTGGAGGTCCCATAGCGGGCGTGTACACGGAGGCCTGGGCAGCAGGAGCGGTAAGGGGATATCTGAAACATAATCCAATCCCCCTTACCAAACCTCTGGAAAGCTTGGACCTGAACGAACTCTATGGACCGGGCTTCATCTCAGTCTCCAAGTTGCTGGAAGACCCCTTGGTAACAACCTTCCGCTACCAAGTTGATGGGGAGGAAGAGGATAACTGGACTGTAGTCGACTCTTCTGTCACCAGCTACACCGAGCGTGGGCTTGACGGGACGGTAGACCATGCTCTCTATCT
>NZ_JAEKNT010000503.1 GCF_016406725.1 Sphaerochaeta sp. S2
CACCAAATGGAGTTGAGGAACTCCCTTTACTGATCAGATATGCAGGTGATCATCATATCGATCGCTGAGAATCTTCTTGCAATAGGAATCCTTTTGCTTAAGGATCTTCGACCCTCTTGTGATCTTACACAAGGAGATACCATATGAGGAAGCAATCTCACGCTGAGGAAGCCCCTGATAGAGGTCCTTCATCAAATTCCAGCGAAGCAAAATCGCCTTTCGCTCACTTGGTGTGAGCATCTCCTCAAACAACTTTGCCATATCCTCAGGGTTATTAGTTGCACTAAAGACCTCGATCAAATCCTTATATTCAGTATCCATGGATCCTCCGTTTCATTTCATACTACAAAGAGAAACAGAAGCGGTCAAGCAACGCTATTTGCAAAACATTCAGCGCTAGCTATACTATCGGCCAAGGAGCAATAGAGTGAGTGAGAATACTTATAGCAAAAAGACAATGCGTGTTCTCCTGTTTCTACAACAGGGAGAGTTGACCGAACATCGAATCTACAGCTTTCTCGCATCCCGGGTGAAGGATGAACATAACAGCAATGTATTGCGTCGCATTGCCGATGAGGAACTCCGGCATGCCAAAATCTGGCAGAAACTGACTGGCAAGGAAGTTAAAATCAATAGAATCAAGCTCTGGTTCTACAGTTTCATGGCACTCATCCTTGGATATACCTTCGTACTGAAGAAAATGGAGAAAGGAGAGGACAAAGCCACCAAGGCCTACCGTTCCCTGATCGCTGAAGTACCCCAGGCAAAACAGATCAGTGAAGATGAGGACAGACACGAACAACAACTACTTGCAATGCTCGATGAGGAACGCTTGCAATATATCGGTTCAATGGTTCTTGGCTTAAGCGATGCACTTGTCGAACTCTCCGGGACACTGGCTGGATTGACTTTCGCGTTGCAGAACACCCGCCTCATTGCCCTATCCGGCTTGATAACCGGTATTTCAGCAACCCTTTCCATGGCATCCAGCGAGTACCTATCTGCGAAGAACAGCGGGGAAAAGAATGCTGCTAAGAGCAGCATGTACACAGGCATTGCCTATCTCTTCACCGTAGCCTTCATGGTTCTCCCCTACTTGCTTCTTGATAGCTATATGGCCGCCTTGCTTATCATGCTGGTGGTCGTCATTGTCATCATTATGCTTTTTACCTATTATACTGCAGTAGCAAAAGACCTTCCCTTTGGGAAACGTTTCTTGGAAATGGCACTCATCAGTCTCGGTGTTGCTGCCATATCGTTTGTGATCGGAATCCTCGTCAAGCGATTCCTGGGAATTGATATCTAAATGAAATACCTTGAATTTAACAACCTTAAGCTTTCACAGACAGCCCTCGGGTGCGACCACTACGGCGAGTCCATCAGCGAAGAGATTGCACTGAAGCAGTTGGATATTTTTGCAGAGGCAGGAGGGAATCTCCTCGACACTGCCCATATCTATGGACAAGGCAAGGCAGGCACACTCTCCAGCAGTGAATTGGTTCTTGGCAAATGGATGCAGGAAACTGGTTCTCGAGAAAAGATGGTTGTTGCATCAAAGGGCTGTCATCCATACAAGGAAGATATGCACAGAAGCAGAATCAACAGAGCTGACATGATGCTGGATATCAACCAAAGTCTTGACTCCTTGAGAACAGATTATCTGGATATCTGGTTTTTCCATCGGGACAATCCTGAAATGCCAGCTGATGAAATCATCGACATGGCTGGTGAGCTCGTAGAGAAAAACCTGGTTCGTCACCTCGGAGCATCGAACTGGACCACCGAGAGGATTGCACAGGCCAACACATGGGCAAAAAAACACGGAAAGCCAGTATTTTCAATCAGTGAAATCCAGTGGAGTCTTGCCCATTGCACACCTGAGACCTGGGGTGATGATACCTTGGTCTGCATGACAGAGGAACAGAGACAATGGTATGAGATGGAATCCATGCCAGTCATGTGTTTCTCACCACAGGCAAAAGGGCTCTTCTCCAAAGTGATAGCAGGTAAGACAGAATCGCTCAGCGAGAGGGCAAAACATCGATTCCTTACTGACATCAACCTGGCCCTGGTGCCCAAGGTGGAGAAGCTTTCCTCCCAGTTGCATGTATCTCCCTCAGCGATAGTAATGGCATATCTGACAAGCCAGAAGAATCCAACCATTGCAATTGCTGGATCGAGCAAGATAGCCCAGATCACAGAAACCCTCGCTGGGAGTGATCTGATCTTAAGGGAGGAACAAATCGCCTTCTTGAGCGAAGATCTTCGCTAACTTGCTTGTATCTAACACGGTGAGACAGTAGGATACACTTCATGACGCAATCCCTCACTCAGGTTGCTCTCTTTCTCTTCATCATAATCCTTGCCCAGATCCTGAAGCGGATCGGATTATTTACGGAGAAGGAAGGGAGCACGCTGTCCAGCATTAGCTTGAATATCACCCTTCCAGCAGCTATCGTGGCTAGCTTCAACACCTTCACGATGGATTATTCACTGCTGGTGTTGGTTGCCTATGGAATTGGGGCGAACATACTGCTCGCCTCTCTCTCCTACCTATTTATGTGTAAGCAGAGCAATTCACTGAAGGCATATGCACTCCTGAGTGGATCAACCTATAACGTTGGCAACTTCTCCTTCCCTTTCATCCAATCCCTCTTCGGTGCCCAAGCCTTGGTTGCAGCCTCTCTGTTCGACCTGGGCAATGCACTGATGACCACAGGTTTGACCTACTCTCTAGCCAGTTCTGTCTCCCAGGGAAAACGTCCAGAAACTACTGACATCATAAGAAAACTCTTCACCAGTGTTCCGTTCATCACCTATTTGGTCATGATCACGCTCTCATTTGCCCACATTCGGTTACCTCTCTTTCTCCAAGACTGGATGGTGGCGATAGGAAAAGCAAACCCGATCATCGCTATGTTGATGATCGGGATAATGTTGGACATCCATTTTGAAAAGAGTTGGATCAAGTATACGCTGGGGTTACTGACCATACGATACGGAATGGGTATCCTGATGGCCTGGTATTTCATCGTTCATACCGATTTCAACCAGATCATCAAGACAACCCTTGTCTTCGTCGTATTCAGTCCAAGTGCTACCAGTTCGGTAGCTTTTCTTGAAAAGCTGACTGATGAGAAGAAGCTTGCTTCCTTTACCTCTTCTCTCTCAGTCTTGGCAAGCATTGCCAGCTTTACCATCCTCTCTCTTTTGGTTACCTAGCCGAAGAGGTAGGAGTTTACCAGATTGTTCAGGTACTCCTGCTTCCCACTTCGCTTCTCGATCTGAACATTGCGACCGATAGCAGCCAGAGATGCAAGGTCCATGGAACCATCTTCAAACTTCTTTCCATCCCCTGCATCAAATGAAGCATAGCGGTTCTTGACGAATGTATCGAACAATCCCTCATCGATGATCTTGTGGGCAACCTCAAGACCAAGAGCAAAACTATCCATACCACCGATATGAGCGATGAAGAGATCTTCAAGGTCGGTGGAGTTACGCCTTCTCTTTGCATCAAAGTTCAGGCCACCGCTACCCAGTCCACCATGCCGCAAGATGACCAACATCGCCATCGTGGTAGCATATACATCGGTCGGGAATTCATCAGTATCCCATCCATTGATCGGGTCCCCCTGGTTTGCATCAACACTACCGAGCATGCCATGACTTGCAGAGACCAACAGATCATGGTCGAAAGTATGTCCTGCCAAGGTTGCATGGTTGGCTTCAATATTGCACTTGAAATCCTTATCCAAACCATACTCCTTGAGGAATCCGATTGTGGTGGCAGCATCATAGTCATACTGGTGCTTGGTCGGTTCCATCGGCTTTGGTTCGATCAGGAAGGTTCCCTTGAATCCAATACTCCGTCCATAGTCACGTGCCATTGTAAGGAATCGTGCCAGATGGTCCTGCTCTCTCTTCATGTCGGTATTCAAGAGACTCATGTACCCCTCTCTACCACCCCAGAAGACATAATTCTGTCCACCGAGTTTTACGTTCACATCCAGACTGTTCTTCACCTGCACTGCTGCACGGGCGACAACATTGAAATCAGGGTTGGTTGCTGCTCCGTTCATGTAGATAGGATGCGTGAATACATTTGCAGTATTCCAAAGCAATTTTACGCCACTTGCTTTCTGCCTTGCGAGCAATTCGTCAGCAATCTTGTGAAACGTCTTCTCATAGGTCACTGCATCTTCACTATCGGGAGAAGCATCCACATCGTGGAAACAATAGTAGGGAGTCCCCAGCTTGGTGAAGAACTCGAAAGCTGCATCAGCCTTGGCAACTGCATTCGCAAATGGGTCAGACTTCCTGAAGGGGAAGTCCATCGTTGAACTACCGAAGGGATCCGTACCATCTGCACAGAAGCTATGCCAGTAGGCAGTTGCAAAGCGAAGATGCTCGGCCATTGTCTTGCCGCCAATCATCTTCTTCGCATCATAATACTTGAATGCGAGCGGGTTCTTGCTTCCCTTTCCCTCAAACGCAATCTTTCCGATTCCCTTAAAATATTCCTGATCTCCGACAAAATATTCCATTACATCCTCCTACTGAAATAAAGGCGTCATCGCCTCAACATACGATTGATAACGCTCGTATGCCTTCGCATACTGCGCTCCTGATTCCTTATTCGGTTCACAACCCTTTGCATCATCAAATCGCACATGCTCTGATGCAAGGTCCACAATCGATCCTCCCTTGAGGGTCCATAATGCTTGGAGAGCTGCTCCAAAGGCAGCACTCTCTCCGACTTCTGGTACAGAAACCGGCAACTGCATCACATCACATGCGATCTGTCTCCAGATAGCACTCTTAGCCCCACCGCCGGTGAGAATGATCCGCTTGGGGATAAAGCCAAGCTCCCCAAATGCATCCAATCCACCCTTCATGGCATAGATGGAACTTTCCAAGGCTGCTCGGGCAATATTCTCAACCTTCATATTCCCCATATCCAGACCTGCGATCACTCCCTTTCCGTGTGGCAGGTTAGGTACTCTCTCTCCATTGAAGAAAGGAAGCATAGTTACCCCTTCACATCCAATGGGAGCCTTCTCAGCCAGCCTGTCAAGTTCCTTTACATCATAGCCGAAGAGCTGTCTCACTGACTCTGTGGTAATGGTGCAGTTCATGGTACAGAGCAGTGGCAGATACCCACCGGTGGAAGAACAGAAGGCTGCAAGTCTGCCTTTTCGGTCGGTAATGCAATCATCACTGTATCCGAACAGCGTACCACTGGTACCCATGCTCATGGTCAGATCGCCCTTTCCTACACAACCGGTTCCAATGGCTCCTGCCATATTGTCCCCTGCACCACAGGAGACAGGAATCCCTTGTGGAATGCCAAGCTCCTTTGCCGTTGATGCTTGTACCTTGCCAGCTGCATCCCCTGCCTTGGTAATCGGTGGCAGCATGCTATAGAGATCACGCTCCTCATCCACCGCCAGCAGTACTTCCCTGCTCCATGCTTTGTTCTTTACATCAAAGAATGCAGTACCGGAAGCATCACCTGCTTCAGCACTGTAGACTCCCGTCAGATATAGATTGATGTAATCATGGGGAAGAAGGATATGAGCCAGCTTTGCATATGCGTCTGGCCGATGTTGTTTCAAGTGAAGAATCTTGGACAAGGTATAGCCGGGAAGGATCTGGTTTCCCAGGAGCTCGAACACTCTCTCTTCTCCCCCGAGTTTCTGCGTAAGTTCGTCACACTGTGCTTGGGTTGAGGTATCACACCAGAGTTTGACTGGAGCAAGCACCTCTCCATCCTTCCCAACGGGAACAAACCCATGTTGCTGTGCAGAGACGCCGATTGCGACTGCCTTCTCCTTGATCTTTGGATCTATCTGGGCAAAGCAGGATCTGATTGCATCCAGATACCATACAGCTTCTTGCTCACGTGTCCCATCATCCCGACTCTCCATCTCGTGGGAGGCACTGACGGTCAACAGGACTTGCTTTGTCTCGGCATCATAACAGAGTACCTTGGTGCTCTGGGTGCCAGTATCAATTCCTATAACAACTTGCATACAAATCCTCTCCTTTGCTATAGCATTACCCATCAAAGACACGATTACCATAGACAAGATTGTGAAAACATATGTATTATTGACTTATGGAACTATTAGATG
>NZ_JAEKNT010000504.1 GCF_016406725.1 Sphaerochaeta sp. S2
AAGCATTAATATCGTGAGTTGTAGCGCGATATCGGTTATGATCTGCCGATGGACTACATCAAGCCCTATATCCATGAACCCTCGGTACGGGTGTTCACCGGATATAAGTACTGGGCGATCACTGGTCAAACCGACCAGAAAGTTCCCTATCGTCGGGATCTTGCCCAGAAACGAGTGGCGGATCATGCAAGGAATTTCCTGTACAACGTCAACAATAAGGCAAAGACCCTGGAAGGTGTACTGGACAAGGATCCCGTTTTCACCTTGGGATATGATGCCGAGCTGTTCGGCCATTGGTGGTTTGAGGGTATCGATTGGATTGAACAGGTGTTTCGCCAGAATGCGGAACTTGAACAGCAAACTGCCTTTATCTCGCCCTCTACCTTCCTGGGACAAGAGAAAGATACCTTGCAGAAGGTCAGACCTGCCTTGTCCTCATGGGGACAAGGTGGCTATAGTGCAGTATGGCTTGATGGTTCAAATGCTTGGACCTACCGGCATATCCATAAGGCCATTGAGAGGATGGAGGAACTTGCCGTTCGATTCAGTGACCAGATCAGCCTGAAGCAGAGATTCCTTAATCAGGCTGCACGGGAAGTGTTGCTTTCCATGGCAAGTGACTGGCCGTTCATCCTGTTCAACAAGAGCAGTACTGAATATGCACAGAAACGAATTGGGGACCACCTAAGGAACTTCAATGTTGTCTATGGGAATATGTGTAAAAATGCCGTGAATACTGAGTGGTTGGTAAAGGCCGAAAAGCGAGATATTCTCTTCAGCGATATCGACTACAACATCTTCAATCCTGAAAGATAAATAGAAAATTCTTCATTACTCTGTCCCCTTCCTTTTTGGAGGGGGATTTTTCTGTATCCAGGCAAAAGCCCCAAAATATCACGAAAAGGTCTACGCTTGTTAAGCAGTGAGTGACATTTTTACCTATCATACCGGTGGAAAGATGGAAAAGTTCGGTTGTGCTGTGGTGGTAAGAAGTGTACATTTATGGATGTAAGTGGGAAAAAATCCCAAATAATGAAAAAGGTGAGGAGCCTGGTCATGTTGACTGGTGAATTTTACAACACCATTGACGACAAGGGTCGTATACTCATCCCTTCCCGATTGCGGAGTGCATTGGAAGGGGAGGCCCTCTATGTGACCAGAGGTTTGGAGAACTGTCTCTGGCTGATGCTTCCCACCGATTTTGAGAAACTCAAGAATACGATCATGAACGGGCCCGGTGCAATGTTCGACCGGAAGCTCAGGATTCTGCAACGCGGCATGATTGCCCCGGCGCAGTTGTGCGAGTTCGACAAGGTTGGGAGAATCAATATCCCGCAGAGTCTCAGGGAGAGTGTCTCCCTTGCCGCCAAAGAGGATTCGGTACTCCTTGGCACAGGCAACTATCTGGAGCTCTGGAACCGAAGTGCCTATGAGCAATACCTGCATGCAAGCATGGACGAGTTCCTTGACGCTGCACAGTCGCTCAGCGAAATGATCAGGGAGGACTTCTGATGGAGTACGTTCACTACTCGGTAATGACCCAGGAAATCCTCGAGTACTTGGTACCACCGAATGATCGGCCGGCGAAGATGGTCGATTGTACCTGTGGGGAAGGCGGACATACGTTCCTATTCCTCTCCAAATACCCAAACCTGGAAGTAACAGGGCTGGATCGTGACCGTGAGATCCAGAAGAAAGCAATCAAGCGAATGGAACCCTTTGGTGAACGTTTTACCCCCAGGAATATCTGGTTTGATGATTTCTTCTCTGAATATGGGCAGCAGGACCTGGATCTGGTTCTCTTTGACCTGGGTATTTCCAGCTTTCACTTTGAAGAGTCCGAACGCGGTTTCTCATTCAGGAAGGGTGAAGAGCTCGATATGAGACTGGACAAGGATGCCCCCATCAGTGCCCAGGATGTGGTGAACGGATACCAGGAAAAACGACTGGCTGATGTCATCTATCAATTTGGTGAGGAACGATACTCCCGGCGTATTGCCCGGGCGATCGTGGAGGCACGCAAGCTCCATAAGATAACAGGTAGTGAGGAACTGGCTTCCATAATCTACAAATCAGTTCCCCCCAACTATCGCTATGGAAGGATTCATCCAGCCACCCGAAGCTTTCAGGCTATCCGAATCGAGGTGAACCGGGAGCTGGACAGGATTGAACCGGCACTAAAAGGTGCCGTGCAGGCATTGAGGAGTGGAGGAAGACTTGCCGTCATAAGCTTCCATTCATTGGAGGACCGGCCGGTGAAGTGGCTGTTCAAGGGAATGGCAGAGGGGAGTGAGGCAACCATAAGGATCCTTACGAAAAAACCCCTGATACCCAGTGAGCAAGAAGTAAGTGAGAACCCAGCAAGCAGGAGTGCAAAACTGAGAATCATCGAAAAGCTGTAAAGGAGGCGAGCTATGGTACATGACTGGTACACCGTGGAGATTGACAGACAGCCGTCTGCTAAACCTCGCTACGCTGAGCGCCTCCAGCACGCCATGATTCTGGTCATGCTAATTCTCCTGATGGTAGCAATCTTCCTGCCGCTCTGGCAGCGGGGGATCAATCGCTCGCTTGAAGTGGAATATCAGACACTCCTGGAGAATCGCCAGGCATTGGAAGAGGAACAGCAGGTCCTGCGTGCCAGCATTTCCTCACTAAGTATGCCCGAGTCTTTGGCTGACGGTGCCTGGAGAGAGGGAATCGTATTCCAACCAATTAAGGCCGTGGCAATGCTACCCATCTCAAGGAGTAGCCAATGAACACCTACCAACATATAGACCAGTTCTCCTTTACTCCTTCATCCATTGCCCCCCTTTGTCAGGCAACATGCATCAGGGGTGGTTCCATTCGCATTGCTGATGTGCAGATTGACAGCAGGCTCTGCAGAAAGGGAAGCCTGTTCTTTGCCTTGAAAGGGGAACGTACCGACGGTTTTGCGTACATCAAGTCAGTATCAGAAAAAGGGGCTGCCGCAGTTGTAGTGCCTACTGAACGTGCACGGGAAGCCTTTCGCTTATGTGACTGTGCAGTTCTGGCCAGTGATGACGTACTTGCCAGTCTTCATGCACTATCCCGTTCCTACCTCTCCTTGTTCCCCCAATTGAAAACGGTGGGTATCACCGGCAGTTGTGGGAAGAGTACCACCAAGGAAGCCGTTGCCTGCATTACAGGGCAGCTCGGCCCGACAGCAAAGACCCCTGGAAACCTCAACAGTGAGTATGGACTCCCCCTAAGTACCTTCTCTTTGGAGAAGCAAAGCCGCTATGGAATCTTTGAGATGGGTATCGACCATGTCGGTGAGATGGATAGAATGGTTTCAATCCTCAAACCCAATATTGCACTTCTCACGAATATTGGGATTTCCCATCTTGAGAAATTTGGAAGCCAGGAGATCATCGCCCAGGAGAAGGCCAAGATTTTCCACCCAGGGATTGAAGCAGGGTTTGTAAGTCGTTCCTGCAAGCACTTGCCAAGCATTGAGAAACAAGCCTCAAGAACACTGCTCCGCTATGATGGGGAAGCCGTGAAGGCTGTTGACCTGGGGTTGGAAGGCTGGTCGGTGACCTATGAAGGGGAAACCTTCCAGATCAGGGCAGTGGGAAAACATCTGCTCGAAGATGTCTTTGGGGCCATTGCTATTGGAGCCTATCTTGGGGCAAGTCCAAGGGAAATAGCCCAAGCACTGGAGGGATTTACCCCGATGCAGGGAAGAAGCTCGGTATACCGTAGTGATATCACCATCATCGATGACTCCTACAATGCCAGCCTGGATTCCACCAGAAGCATTCTCTCCTATATTTCCAGCCTTAGATGGGAAGGGGAGAAGAAGGTTGTGCTCGGTCCTATGAAGGAACTGGGTAACCAGTCTCGTACTGCACACCGCTCGGTTGCGAATCTGCTTGCAAGATCCTCTTTTGGCAGGGCTTACCTCTATGGAAGTGAAATGAAAGAGGCAGCAAGCCAGCTCAGGCGTCAGGGATATGCAGAGAAAGTCTCATTTACCGAGAGCTTCGAGGAGTTGGAACATACTGTGGAGAGGCAGAGCAACCGGGGTGACCTGTTC
>NZ_JAEKNT010000505.1 GCF_016406725.1 Sphaerochaeta sp. S2
ATCCTCGCGCTCCCAGGCGTTGGCCGGCCCGGTGGCCACAGCAGGGTGGACACACCCGTTCCCATCCCGAACACGGAAGTTAAGCACCCTCACGCCGATGGTACTACGGTTAGCCGTGGGAGAGTAGGTAGCCGCCGGGCCCCTTTTTTGCTTTCAACCGGTTTATCCGGTTTAAAACATAGATAGAGAAGAGGACGCAGAAGCGTCCTTTTCTCGTATTCAGAGGATAGGTTTCAAACTATCTTAAAACTAGTAATAGACTAGGATATGCACAGGAAACTGTGCTCCTGCTCTTGCCAGTACCCCTCCTTTTTACTATGATGGTACCAATTCATTTGCGAAAATGAATATTGAGGGTATAAGTATGCAAATAAAGTTACATAATCTAAAGCGAACGTATGGAGATTTGCATGCGGTCAATGGAATAAGCCTCGATATCCCTTCAAATACCATTTATGGAATCATAGGAAAGAGTGGCGCAGGCAAATCTACATTGGTTCGCCTGATCAGTTTGCTCGAACGCCCTGATGAAGGGGAAGTCTTCTTTGATGATGTGAGGGTCGACAACCTCCAAAAGCATTCACTCATAGAAAGACGAAGAAGGGTTGGGATGATTTTCCAGAACTTCAATCTTTTCTCCAGTCGAAATGCAGAACAAAATATTGCTTACCCATTGGAAATAACCGGGACCCCGAAGAACGAGATAACAACCCGTGTTGCGAGATTGCTCTCTCTAGTTGGACTGGAAGGAAGGGGAAAGGCCCCGATCAGTACACTCAGTGGAGGACAAAAACAACGTGTGGCAATTGCCCGTGCCTTGGCTTGTAATCCGGATATACTTTTCTGTGATGAAGCAACCAGTGCCCTCGATCCTCAAACTACTCATTCAATTCTCGCCTTGCTGAAGGAAATCCAGAGAAAAATGAGCCTTACTGTTGTCATGATCACTCACCAGATGGAAGTTGTTCGTGATGCGTGCGACCAGGTGGCTGTTTTGAATGATGGAGTGGTCGTTGAACAGGGATTGGTCACTGATATCTTTGCCAATCCCAGCAGTGAAGTTACCAAGGATTTCCTTTCCCACTTGGTGGGTGTGGATGAAGCGGCTGAAGAACCGAATAAGATGGTGCAATGGTCAAAGAAAAGTGGCGCATATACCTTACGCTTTAGGGGAGGAACCACTGACCAACCGATTCTCAGTAAGATAAGTCGGCAACTTGGAGTGGATTTCAATATCAGAGCAGGCGGTGTACAAAAAGTCGGTGATATAGAGATTGGGACAATGATAGTGGATATCAGTGGTGATGAAGATACCCGAAAAAAAGCCATCGAATCGCTCTCTCAGATGGGTGTAGTTGTTGAAGAGGAGGAGAGTGTATGAGTAAGCTTTGGATATTGGTTTTTGGAGCGACCATGGAAACGCTGAGCATGGTCTTCTTTTCAACACTCTTTTCCCTCATTCTCGGGCTACCTCTTGGAATCCTGCTTTCAGCTACCTCTGGTGAGGATCAAGGGGGTATTATCCCACACCCTGTGTTGAATAATGTGTTGGGAAGGATTGTGAATGTGCTTCGCTCATTTCCCTTCATTATCCTTATGATTCTTTTGTTTCCCTTATCGAGATTGTTGATCGGTACCAGTATTGGAACTACCGCAACAATTGTTCCGCTGTCCATTGCAGCAGCGCCGTTTGTGGCTCGAGTAATCGAGACCGCACTGAAGGAGGTGGATCCGGGGGTCGTTCAGGCCGCCCGTGCTATGGGTTCCACCAATATGCAAATTGTCCGCAAGGTGTTGATACCTGAGGCCCTTCCCTCCTTGGTTAGCGGAGTTACCCTGACCATCATTAATCTCATCGGCTATTCGGCCATGGCTGGAGCAATCGGTGGGGGAGGATTGGGGGACCTGGCGATCAGGTATGGATACCAACGATTCCGAGGCGACATCATGGTAGTAGCCGTTGTCGTCATCCTGGTCCTCGTTGAGGTGATCCAGGTGATCGGAAACAAGATTAGTGCCAAGCTGCTAGCACGGCGTTGATCCCATATTATTGTCACTATGTACCTCTCATATAAAGGCGAGAGAAGGAGATGTTGTTCATGAAAAAGATTCTAAGCGTTTCACTTGTGTTGTTGCTTGCACTTTCATTGTTTGCAGCAGGCACCAAAGAAGAGGCCGATTCCAATACCTTGGTAGTCGGAGCCACCCCAGAACCCCATGCTGCTTTCCTCGAGTTGGTGGTTGAGGATCTTGCCCAGCAGGGAATTACCTTGAAGATCCAGGAGTTCACCGACTATGTAACTCCCAATGAAGCTCTGGAGAGCGGAGAGCTGGATGCAAACTTCTTCCAGCATATCCCCTATCTTGAGTCCTTCAACAAGGAGAAAGGATATCATCTGGCCAATGCAGGTGGCATCCACGTTGAGCCATTTGCTTTGTACTCAGAGCAGTATGATTCAATTGCTGACCTCCCAGAAGGTGCAACGATTGCAATTCCAAATGATCCAACCAACGAGGGTAGGGCGTTGTTGTTGCTCCAGAGTGCTGGTTTGTTGACTCTTGATGCAAATGCTGGTCTTGAAGCAACACCGCTGGATATTGCATCCAATCCCAAGGGTTTCTCTTTCCGCGAGATCGAGGCTGCAAGTCTCCCTCGTGTACTCTCTGATGTCGATGCTGCTATCATCAATGGCAACTACGCCATTCCCGCTGGTTTGATCGCAACCCAGGATGGATTGCTTGTCGAAGGTGCAGACAGTCCTTATGTAAATGTCGTTGCCGTCAAGCAAGGACGTGAGAATGACAAGGCTATTGTTGCTTTGGTTGAAGCACTCCGCAGTGAGAAGATTACCTCCTATGTTGCAGAGCGTTATCCCAATGGTGAAGTGGTTCTTGTGACTGAGTAACCGTATTGTAGTTTCTTTCAGCCTCCTTGCAATAATGCTTGGAGGCTTTATTTTTGTATTTATATGCAAAAAAATGGGAAAATATGAATAATAATACAGGTAAACTTGACATATATTGTATAAATATGTACGATTCCTACAATGAGAACGGAGGCTGAACATGATACCAATGAAAGGACGCAGTTTTTTGACCCTCAAGGATTACACAGGACAGGAGATACTTGATCTTCTCCAGCTTTCTGCTGACTTGAAGGCAAAGAAAAAAGGAAACACATATCCAGGGAAGTTGCAGGGAAAACTGCTTGAAGGAAAGAATATTGTCTTGATCTTTGACAAGAGTTCCACCCGTACCCGTTGCTCATTTGAAGTGGCTGCTTTTGATGAAGGGGCCTGTGTTACCTTTCTGACCAACAGCCAGATGGGAAAAAAGGAATCCATCGAGGACACTGCAAAGGTTCTCGGAAGAATGTATGATGGTATCCAGTATCGTGGGTTCTCCCCAGAGGTCATCAGGGATATTGCACGCTACAGCAACGTTCCAGTCTGGAATGGGTTGACCGATGATGATCATCCCACCCAGGTGCTGGCGGACGTCCTGACAGCAATGGAGCATACCCATAAGGCCCCTAAAGACCTGAAATTCGCTTATATCGGTGACGGGAGAAACAATGTCTCCAATGCACTGATGATCGGTGCTGCAAAATTGGGAATGGAGTATCGTATTGCTGCACCAAAAGAGCTGTTCCCATCCCAACAGTTGCTTGATGAGTTAGCTCCTGCTGCCAAGGAGAGTGGAGCCAAGTTGTGGGCTACCACTGACCCTGTTGAGGCTGTACAGGGTGTTGATGTGATCTACACCGATGTGTGGGTCTCCATGGGGGAGGAAGACCAGACCGCAGAGCGGATTGCCCTTCTGAAGGATTATCAGGTAACGATGGATCTTCTTAAGGCTTCTGGAAACGAGCAGGTGTTGTTTGAACACTGTCTCCCCTCGTTCCACGACCTCAACACCAGTGTGGCACAAGAGATTCACAAGCAGTTCGGGCTCACAGAACTGGAAGTTACCGATGAGGTGTTCAGGAGCAAGCATTCCGTTGTGTTTGACGAGGCGGAAAACCGAATGCACACCATCAAGGCTGTAATGGTTGCTACACTCGCTGATCTTAGTTAGTGATCTGTAACATGTAAATCTTTACTTCTTGGGCCTATCGACCTGATGGACTTTGTTCGTGTCAGCTCAGATATCTTTATATCTTCGCTTCCTTGGCCTTGTCCTCTGTCCGATCCGCTCCAAGCCCAGGTGCAAGTTTATGCTGTTACTGATCACTAGCAAGGGTTTGTATAACCACACATGGCAGTGTTTCCTTTTTAGGGGAAATACTGCTTTTCTTTTTGCCGTTTGGGCAAATCTACCCCAAAAAAGTGAGTCATTACTACCGGTAGTGTGTCAAAACGAAACAAAAATGGATTGGGTTGCTTAAAGAAAGGGACGAGTTGAGTCTGCTTTGCATCATCATGAGGTTTCTCATGTATACCATCATCCCTCGAAAATATCATGTAAATACTTATAATGCAGAAAAATAAATTTAATATGTAGAGAGTTGATAGCAAGTTGGCACACTTTCTGCAATGTTATATATGAATCCCGAAAGGGAGTGATGAAACACATTACAGAACACGGAGGTGTACTATGAAATACTTAACTACAAGAAGAAACTATGATTCACCGGTAGTCTCAGCATTTGATTCTCTGTTCAATGACATGCTTGGCGATTGGGGAATGTATTCCTCAAAGTTTCCGGCTGTGGATATCACAGAGAACGATGATGCCTACATCCTGGAAGCAGAACTTCCTGGGTACAAGCAGAAGGAAGTGAAGGTCAACATTGAGAAACATGTCCTGAAGCTGAGCTCTGTCAAGGAGACCAAGAAGGAAGAGAAGGACAAAAAGCGCCTTGTCTCTGAACGCTGCTACCAGAGCTTCGAGAGATTGTTCTCCTTGCCTGAAGATGTAGATGAGGAGAAAATCGCAGGTGAGTTTGCCGACGGTATTCTTACATTGACACTTCCAAAGAAGGAAGTAGCAAAACCCAAGGCAATCGAAGTAAAAATCAAATAGGAAATAGACAACCATCCTGTACATGCAAGGCCCCGCGAGAAGCGGGGCTTCTGCATGTCTACCAGTAGGTGATCAGCTGAGTATAAAACTGTTGGGCGAGTGAGATGTTCTCTAGGCTGATCCGCTCATCAGGAGCATGCATCCGGTCAACTTCGCTACGGTCCATCCGAGCTGGAGTGAAACGGTAGATATAATCACTGAGATTCTGGTATTTTCTTGCATCGGTGGCTCCCATCATGAGGTATGGGGTAACAATGGAATCTGGAAACGTCATCTTGATGGTTTCAGAAAGATAACTGAAAGCCTCACCATCAGTCTTGCTGATATGGGAAGGGGGAGTGCAATGCATGGGCTTTACCCTGACAGAATCAGAGGCAATTGTTCTGGTGACCCAGGAGAGAATAGATTCCTGAGTATCTCCTGGGAGCAAACGACAGTTCACGATTGCTGTGGCTTTCTTTGCAATCACATTGCTTTTATCGCTTGCTGAGATGACTGTAGGAACTATTGTGCTTCTGATGGCAGCGTTGAGCGTAGCTTGCTTGGAGAAAACAAACTTCAAGAGACCTGCTGTCAGCCAAAGATTGAGAAAGAGCATGCTGTATGCGAATGGGCCCTCCTTACCTAGATTTGTGAGCATCTGTTTCACAGGAGGCGTTAATTTTGCAGGCATTTGCTTGTTTTCCAATTTGTGAATAGCCTGGGAGAGTGTTCCCAAAGCAGTGGGAAAAGCAGGGGTGGAGGAGTGTCCTGCTGTTCTCTCAACCGTGAGCTCTAGATCGAGATATCCTTTTTCTGCAACCCCTACTACCGCAATGCTTTGCTCGAAACCTTTGATGTACTTCTGGCTGACCACGCCACCCTCATCCAATACAAAGCTGAAATGGAGTGCTTGTTCTTGAAAATAGCGAGCAATACGAACAGCTCCCTCTTTGCTGCTGTTGCTCTCCTCATCACATCCAAAGGCTACATACCAAGTATGCTTGGGGTGTTTTTCTGTTTTGAGTATGTGCTCAAACGCTGATAAGATACTGATTACCTGCAGTTTGCAGTCAAAGCTACCTCGTCCATAAAGAAAGCCCTCTTCTATTACTCCATCAAATGGAGGATGGGTCCACTCTTGCTCGTTGGCTCCTACCACATCCAGATGGGCGGTAAGGAGAGCTGGTTCCCGGCTTTTATCCTCACCGGTGAAACAGTAGACCAGGTTATAGGGACCAATAGCCTTGTCGGTTATTTTGTGTTTGCTGCACAGGGGGAAAGAGGTTTCGAGAAGTGCAAGCAAACGAGAGAACTCATTCCAGTCGGTCAGGTTGGGATCTGCATGTGAGACAGTCCTACACATTACTGCTTCGGCGAGAATGGTTTCCTCTTCAATGCCTGTTTTTGATGCAGTGTGAGTTGCTGTACGTTTGGTATGTGTTCGCATAGCGATAGTCCTGAACACCACTACGGCAAGGATCACCAGGAGGAAAATCGGGAAGAAAAGGAAAAGCATATTGAAACTCCACATGAATTCTAGTGTTTTTTACAGTATAGTGGTATATTGTATTTCAACAAGAAATTTCTACCAATAGTAGGAGAGTGGGACGCATGCCGAAAAAGATCGATCATGAAGAGAGAAAGGAGAAAATTCTACAAACTGCACTGAAAGTCTTTGCAAGAGAAGGCTATCGTGATTCCAACCTCTCTCTGATAGCCACAGAGTGTGGCATTTCCCGTCCTACCATCTATCAATATTTCAAGGACAAGGAAGAGATCTACTACTATGCGGTGAAGTTGGTAACAGGAAGAATGTTCAACAAGTATGCTGCCTATGCCTGGTCGACCAACCAGGACTTGGTAAGCAGGATTACCACCATCTGCCTGGATATCATGCAGACAGCAAGTGAGCATGAAGGCGAGTTGACCAGTCTGGTAGATGTCATGTTGCAGATGAAGAAGGAAGGTCGGGATTTCAATGAGATCATTCTCAGGCGAACAGCCAAGCTCACCATCCTCTTCAAGCGTCTCCTTCGTATGGGAGTGAAGACGGGAGATATTGTTGATTGTGATGTGAACAAGGTTGCAGATCATCTTCTTATGTTGCTTGAATCATCCTGCTTCCAGGTTGCATTCCTTGATACCTTCGATATGCGGCTTTCCAAGCAGCTGATCAGCACCTACCTGGATTTCTATAGGGCCTAGCCGATACACTGATTCCTCACTATATTTATGTATGTACAGGAGAAGACCCGCAGGGATGGGTCGGTTGCTTCATACCCAAAGGTGAGGAGTATCCATGAATATAGACAAAATGACAATCAAGCTGCGTCAAGCCATCGGCGATGCCGATATGCTGGCCAACGAGCATGGCAACGCAGAAATTACTACAGAACATCTCTTGTTGGCTTTGATCAACCAGAAAGAGGGGTTGCTTACCCCGCTCTTTGAGCGGCTGGGGGTTCCCCCTGCCATGGTGAGTGAAAAACTGGGGACACTGGTCAACAAACTTCCCAAGGCATATGGAGGGAATGCACAGCGTTCCTTATCAGCGCAATTGGGAAATCAGCTCTATGCCGCTGACAAGATTGCCTCAGACTTCAAAGATCAGTACCTGAGTGCAGAACACTTCCTGCTTGCTGTGCTGGAGGATGCTTCAGAGGCAAGCAAGGCTCTCAAGGCCCTTGGCGTAACCAAGGATGCTCTTATGCAGGCATTGCAGACGATCAGAGGAAACCAGACAATCCAGAGCGAAGATCCAGAGAGTAGATACCAGGCACTGGAAAAGTACTGCAAGGACATGACCACCCTTGCCCGACAGGGAAAACTTGATCCCGTCATCGGACGTGATGAGGAGATTCGACGGGTAATGCAGGTGCTTTCCAGAAGAACCAAGAACAATCCCGTATTGATCGGAGAGCCCGGGGTAGGAAAGACTGCCATTGTAGAAGGGCTTGCCTTGCGTATTGCTTCGGAGGATGTCCCAGAGTCATTGAAGAACAAACAAATTCTGAGTTTGGACCTTGGTGCCTTGGTAGCAGGTGCAAAGTTCAGAGGGGAGTTTGAGGAACGGCTGAAGGCAGTGGTGAAGGAAGTAACGGCCAGTGAAGGCAGGATCATCCTGTTCATCGACGAGCTGCATACCATCGTTGGAGCAGGGGCAAGTGAAGGTTCGACCGATGCTTCAAACTTGATCAAGCCAGCACTTGCCAGGGGAGAGTTGCATGCTATTGGTGCGACTACCCTTGATGAATACCGAAAGTATATTGAACCTGACAAGGCATTGGAACGGCGATTCCAGCCGGTGTTCACCAAGGAGCCTTCGGTGGAGTCTACTATCGCCATCCTCAGGGGGCTGAAAGAACGGTACGAGGTCCATCATGGGGTACGGATCAAGGATGAGGCCCTGGTTGCAGCAGCCAATCTAAGCAACCGGTATATTACCAATCGCTTCCTCCCGGACAAGGCGATCGATTTGGTCGATGAGGCGGCAAGCCAACTCAAGATGGAAATAGAGAGTCAGCCAGAAGAGTTGGACCAGATAGAGCGAAAGATTCTCCAACTCAATATAGAGAAACAGGCGCTCTCCAGGGAAACTGACAAGGCCAGTAAAGAGCGGTTGGGTAAACTCGAGCGTGAGTTGAGTGAACTGCAGGGAACGCGTGATGCCATGCATCTTCAATGGGGCAATGAACGCAACTCCATTGCAAAACTCAGGGAGACAAAGGCAAAGCTTGAGCAGCTGAAGACGGAAGAGCAACGTGCTGAAAGAGAGGGTGATCTAGCCAAGGCTGCCCAGATCAAGCATGGGGAAATTCCTGAGTTGCTCAAACAGATAGAAGGTATGACCGAGCAACTTGCATCTGTGCAAGTTGAAGGAAAGCAGATGCTCCGAGAGGAAGTCAGTGAGGATGATATTGCACGTATTGTCAGTAACTGGACAGGGGTTCCTGTGGCCAAGATGAAGGAAAGTGAGCTCCATAAGTATCTGAATCTTGAACAGGCTCTCTCAGAGCAAGTTATTGGCCAGAGGCAAGCAGTTGAAGCAGTGAGCAACGCGATCCGAAGGAACAAGGCAGGGATAGGGGATGAAAGAAAGCCCTTGGGAACCTTCCTGTTTGCCGGTCCAACCGGGGTAGGAAAGACCCTGCTTGCCAAGGTACTGGCACAGCTTCTCTTTGATGACGAGAAAGCCTTGACCCGCATCGATATGAGCGAGTATATGGAGAAATTCTCGGTCAGTAGATTGATCGGAGCTCCTCCAGGATATGTAGGGTATGACCAGGGAGGGCAACTTACCGAGGTTGTACGTAGACGCCCCTATTCTGTCATTCTTTTCGATGAGATTGAGAAGGCCCACCCTGATGTATTTAACGTATTGCTTCAGTTGTTGGATGATGGTAGGTTGACCGATGGTCAGGGACGGGTGGTTGATTTCACCAATACCGTGATCATCATGACCAGCAACCTGGGGAGCCAGCAGTTGCTTGCTGCAGAGACGCATGAGGATGGTGCTCGACTCGTTGGTGAGATAATCCACCAGTCCTTCAAGCCGGAGTTCATCAACCGTTTGGATGAGATAATCATCTTTGAACGGCTAGGAGAAGCACAGATCCGTAAGATCGTGGTTTTACAGCTAGAGCAGCTTCGTCAACGATTGGAGAAACGTGGTTTCTTCCTGACATGGGAGGATGATGTGCTCTCATTGCTCTACAAGGAGGGGTATGATCCAGTCTTTGGGGCTCGTCCAATCCGCCGTGCTGTTCAACGACTTGTGGAGAACCCCTTGTCGGTACAACTGCTCTCTGGTGATTTCGGTCCTGGGTCGAAAATCTTGCTTACTCTAGAGGGGGAAGAGGTGGTTGCCCGTAAGATTGGCTAGAATCCACCAAGTGATGGTATGCATCGAGCGTGTCGATGTCGGTGACATACGCCTCATCGTCAACCTCGATTGTCTGGACATGGTACTCCTGTAGCAACCCACGCATGGTAAAAGAGCTTTTTTGTGACCTGATAATTGCAAGGAAACTTGGATCAAGCAGAACCGGATGCCCGAGTTTCCCTTTGTATGAGGGTCTGGAGACAGGAGCGGAAGTCTGTTCAATCAGATAGAGGTAGTGTCTACTCTCGATAAGAGGCATATCGGCAAGTGAGATAAAAAATGGTGAATCATGACCAAGGTAAGAGGCTCCACATATTGTGGAGCTTCCTTGTCCTTTACGGTAATGTTCATTGTGAACAATCTGTAGCTGGGGGCAGGCGAGATGCGCAACGGCCTGTTTTACTTGATCTGCCTTGAATCCTGTGACCAGTACAGTTCTTAGCCCTGCCATCAGGGACTGCTGTACTGCATGTGCGACAATGGTGGTACCTTTATAGGGCAACAGAAGTTTTTTTCCTTTGCTTCGCATCCCGAGGCCTGCGGCCAGAATAAGATTCTGCATGATTCATCCTTGAGAGAGTTTCGTAATCGTATTATACTCCAAGCCATTATGATTGCCACCTACTTTAATGCCTTGATGGTTGTTCTTGGCTCCTTTATTGGATTATTTCTGAAACACCGGCTGAAAGCCTCCTATCAGGAGGTTGTTTTCACCTCCTCAGGACTGATTACCTTGGTCATTGGGTTTTCCATGGCAATGCAGACAGGCTCCTATTTGATCTTGCTCTTCTCTGTGGTCATTGGTGGCTTCATAGGATATGCCCTCAAAATTGAGGACGGTGTGATGTCCTTTGGGTCATGGATGGAAAGGCGGCTCAGCAGAGGTCAGGGTAGCGCAGAGAGCGCACGCAACTTTGCCCTGGGATTCCTTAACGCCTCACTGCTGTTTTGCAGTGGTGCCATGACTGTGGTAGGGGCCATTCAAGCAGGAACTGTCGGAGACTATCAGTTGATTCTGGTAAAGTCCATCATGGATGGATGTATGGCAATCATATTCAGTGCTGCCTATGGTATAGGTGTCATGGCAAGTGCACTCTTCATTCTCTTGTATCAAGGGTTTTTCACCTTGGCAGGGGGATGGATAGCACCAATACTTGGGGATGCAGGCATCAATGAGCTGGCATCGGTTGGTGGTGTACTGTTGATGATGATTGGTTTTGGTCTGCTGGATATCAGAAAAACCAAGACTGGGAATTTTCTGCCTGCGATGATTATCGCACCTCTGCTGACACTGCTTGCTCCAATGTTTAAGAATCTTTTTTCGGGGTTTGGTTTTTGAAGTAGTACAGAATTGACTGGATGACCTCCAGTTGTTGCTGGTCAAGTTCTTCTATCTGGGCTATGACAAGTTTTTTGTATTGGGCGATATTCTCGGCAGCTTCTTCACTCGCCATTGATTCCCAGTTGTTTCCATTCTCCAGCCACTCAAGAGTCACCCCAGTGATTTCAGTTATTTTCATTGCAACATGCAATGGGGGACGTCTGTCAGTATGGATCCAGCTGGAGAGGGTGCTGCGTTTGACATCAAGCATGGTGGCAAGTTCCACCACCGTAGGTGAATTAAGAAGAAGTATGACTCTGTCCCAGAATGTATGCATGCTATGAATATAGCAGGAAAGTTGGCCAAATGACGATATTTGGTCATATTATTGTAGAAATAAATAATACAAACTAATAAATGTATATAAAGTAATCAGTAAAAATATGAGAGAAATGACAAAAAATCATCATCCATGGAAAATGGATGATGATTCATCGTCATTTGGCGGGTGCTATCTTCGTTTAACTGCATCCTGGAGAGCTGTATCTTCGCTGAGATCCTTCTCAACCGGACATGAGTCAATATTCCATATCTCCTTTGCGTATTGGGCAATGGTTCTGTCACTGGAGAATTTGCCGCTTGAGGCAATGTTCAACACCGCCATTCTGTTCCAGGCATTCCTGTCTCCCTTGTAGAGTTCCCTTGCCTTGCGGTGTGCATCGCTGTACATCCTGAGGTCTGCAAAGTGATAATATCTGTCGCCTTCCTCAAACAAGCTTCTACGTAGTGGTTCAAAGATGTTCGGTTCATTGATGTTGAAATAGCCGCTGAAAAGCAAATCGATTGCATCCTTTACCTCTTTATCATTCATCACAAATGTGAATGGATCGTATGAGAGGCTCAATTTCTGGATTTCCTCTTCTGTGTTGCCGAAGATGAACATGTTCTCTTCACCAACTTCCTGGGCGATCTCAATATTTGCACCATCCATGGTCCCTATGGTCAGCGCACCATTGCACATGAATTTCATGTTTCCTGTTCCTGAGGCCTCCGTTCCAGCGGTTGATATCTGCTCGGAAAGGTTTGTGGCTGGTATAATGGCCTCTGCCATCGAGACCCGGTAGTTTGGCATGAAGTGTATGGCAAGGCGGTCATTGGTTGCCGGATCTGCATTGATCACCTTTGCTATATTGTTTATCAGCTTTATGATCAATTTTGCATTGACATATCCCGGGGCTGCTTTTCCTCCAAAGAGGAAGGATGTGGGTTCCATATCTTTTGTAGCAGCTCCTCCCATCTTCAGGTCATTGTACATGAGCAGTATGTTCAAGGCATTGAGCAACTGTCTCTTGTATTCATGGATTCTCTTTACCTGGACATCAAAGAACGTGTTTGGATTGATGACCATGTTGCTGTCCTTCTGCAGGAAGGCAGCTGCATGAATCTTGTTCTCCTGCTTGATCGCTGCAAAATCAGCGAGGAAGTTCTTGTCTTCAGCGAACGGTTTGAGTTTTTCAATCTGGCTGTAGTCAGTGATCCAGCCGTCCCCGATGGCACTGTTTATCAGTGCTGCAAGCTTGGGGTTTGAAGCAAGCAACCATCGACGCTGGGTAATGCCATTCGTCTTGTTGTTGAAGCGGTCCTTGAAGATAAGATTGAACTGCGGGAACATGGACTTCTTCAATAACTGTGAGTGTAATTCTGCAACCCCATTGGTGCTGTGACTTCCAATGATAGCCAGGTTTGCCATACGAACCTGTTTAGGGTTTGTCTCTTCAATGATGCTTATCTTGCTGAGCATTTGTGGTTGAAGAGGGAAGTAAGAGACTGCCTGTTGCAGGAATCGGTGATTGATCTCGAAGATGATCTGCATATGACGGGGAAGTATCTTCTGCAACATGGGCAGTGACCATTTCTCAAGTGCCTCCGGCATCAAGGTATGGTTGGTGTATCCCATGGTCTTCACGGTAATCTCCCATGCTTTATCCCAATCGAGGTTCTCTTCATCAATAAGGAGACGCATCAATTCAGGCACTGCCAGGGATGGGTGTGTGTCATTAAGTTGGATTGCTGCATAGTCTGGGAGTACTCCCCAGTTGCTCTCTTTCCGTTTGAAACGGTTGATGATGTCTGCTAGGGAACAGGCTACAAAGAAGTACTGTTGTTTGAGTCTCAGCTCCTTTCCCATGTATAGAGTGTCATTTGGGTAGAGTACTTGGCTTAAATTCTCCGCACTGATTTTTGAGCGGACAGCCTCAGTGTAATCACCATCATTGAATTCATGGAAATTGAACTCTTCCGGGCTTTTTGCAGACCAGAGGCGAAGTGTATTCACCGTCTTGCATCCATAACCGATGATTGGTGTATCGTAGGCAACGCCGTTGACCACTTCCGAGCCACTCCACTTGAAACGATCGCGTCCATGTTCCCTGATTACCTGGACTTCTCCGCCGAATTGGACAGGGTACACTACATCTGGTCTGTGGATTTCCCACGGATTGCCATCACGCAACCAGTTATCCGGTTGTTCTGCTTGCCATCCATTCTTGATCTGTTGGCGAAAAATTCCATAATTGTAACGAATTCCATATCCATACGCGGGAATCTCAAGCGTAGCAAGGGAGTCTAGGAAACAAGCAGCAAGTCTGCCGAGTCCCCCATTTCCCAGGCCAGCATCCGGTTCCACTTCGCTAAGTTCCTCATAGGTATACCCCAGTGAGGAGATGGCTTCCATCACTTCATTCTCGATACCGAGATTGATGATGTTGTTCGTCATCGCCCTTCCCATGAGAAATTCCAGAGAGAGGTAGTAGACCCGTTTTGCCCCGTTTGCACGTTGGGTTTTTCGACTCTGGTTCCACTGATGGATAATTCTGTCACGAACAGAGAGTGCAAGGGCTGTATATCGCCCTTCTTTGGTGGTATGATAAATATCTGCATCCTGACTGTACTTGAGATGTTCAGCAAAGTCTTGGGCGATGTCTTTGGCACGATGACCGTACTTGGTTTTTTGTTGATCCTGCATAGGAACTCCTTGTGTTTCGTACAAATAGCACACCTTCACTATATAAGATTGGTGTTTTCTGGGCAACTGGTTCAACTTTTTCTTCTTTCTTGAACAGGTATATTGACAAAAGACCTGCTCTTTGGTAAGTTTGCTTCTGCATGTTGCAGGTTGACTATCTCGTGGATTTGCCTGCATATGACCGACGCCCTTGTAGCTCAGTCGGTAGAGCACCACCATGGTAAGGTGGGGGTCAACGGTTCAAATCCGTTCGAGGGCTCTTTTTTTATCCCCTTCCAATGGGGAGTGGAATTGAGGTGAAAACTCACCGAGGAGCACGTAATGGCTGATTCAAAGAAAAAAGGTCCTGTTGAGAAAATTGCTCTTCAGTGCACCGAATGTAAGCAGAAAAATTACACTACCGAGAAGAATCGGAGAAATACTCAGGGTAAGCTTGAGTTAAAGAAGTATTGTCCGTTCGAGCGCAAGCACACCTTGCACCGCGAGGCAAAAATTAAATAAGGTTGTTTCGATCGAGAAGCAAATAGGCCAATAGCTCCAACTGGTAGAGCGCTGGTCTCCAAAACCGGATGTTGAGGGTTCGAATCCTTCTTGGCCTGTTAGCTTCTCGATCTTTTCCCTCAAGGAGCCCTTCAATGAAGAAGCTATTTAAGTATTTCAAGGAGTCTTCCCAGGAACTGAAAAAGGTTGTCTGGCCCTCCCGTGAAGCTGTCATTTCTTCCACAAAGGTCGTACTTGTGTCTACAGCCATCGTTGCAATATTCCTTGGGTTGGTGGACTTCCTCCTGCTTAAAGGTGTATTGTTTATTCTGTAAGGCGGAGTCATGGCTAAAGGCTGGTACGTAGTACACACATATTCTGGGTACGAACAGAAGATTGAGCGAATCATCAACAAGATGCGAGAGACCGATATGGACTTCGCGCTTGTTTGCACTGATGTCAAAGTTCCTTTTGAAACCGTAGTAGAGGTTAAGGAAGGGGTGAGACGTGAGGTGAAGCGTAAAATTCTTCCCGGCTATATCCTGGTTGAGCTAGACCTGCCCGATACAAGTTGGAAGACCTGGTGTTCTCACATCAAGCGTATACAGGGTGTTACTGGGTTCGTGAGCCCGAGTGACAGCGTTAAGCCGCAACCCTTATCAGCAGCAGAAGTGAAGAACCTCTTCCAGAAAACGGGTGATCTTCCTGCTGAGAAAGTGTTCAAACCTAAGCAGACCTTCTCCATTGGTGAGCAGGTACGCATTATTGACGGTCCTTTCGATTCCTTCACCGGGGTTATCGAGGAAGTCAATCTGGAAAAGGCCCGTATGCGGGTCAGCGTTGGAATTTTCGGACGCTCCACTCCGGTTGAGGTGGATTTCCTCCAAGTAGAAAAGATTCTGTAGTAGTCTTTGGACTGGATTACTGCACGAGATTTTTCTGTTCTTTTACAACCGAGTCCATTTGTTTGTGATTACTCCCTCATTGTAAGGTGAGGTGGGAGCCTGATCGTATGACAGGCGTTAATACCAGCGCACAATCCAATCCATAGGTTGGATTTATTGCGTAAGGAGAGAAACATGGCAAAGAAAAAGGTGTCTGCAATTATTAAGTTGCAGTGCCCTGCCCAGAAGGCTACGCCGGCACCCCCAATCGGGCCCGCGCTTGGACCCCATGGTGTCAGTGCCCCTAAGTTTGTCCAGGAGTTCAATGACAAGACAAAGAACTACGAACCTGGGCTCATTCTTCCCGTTATCATCACTGTTTATGCCGACAAGAGCTTCACGTTCATCCTGAAGACTCCCCCTGCTGCAGTACTCATCAAGAAGGCTCTTGGCCTGAGTAGTGGTAGTGGAAGTCCCAACAAGGTGAAGGTTGGCAAGCTCTCACAGGACCAGCTGACTGAAATCGCAACAACCAAATTGAAGGACCTCAATGCAAATGACATCGAGGCTGCAAAGAGAATTGTTGCTGGAACAGCCCGCAGTATGGGTGTAGAGGTGGAGCAATAGTATGAAACACGGAAAGAAGTATCGAGAAGCAATTAAGAAAGTTGACCGTGAGAAGCTCTATACATTTGATGAAGCAGCAGCTTTGGTAAAAGACCTTGCTTTCGCTTCATTTGATGAGACTGTTGAGGTATCCGTTAAGCTGACCCTCAAGAAAAGCCAGAGTGTTCGTGACACGGTAGTCCTTCCCAATCAGTTTTCCGCCCAGAAGCGTATCCTTGTATTCGCTAAGGGAGAGAAGGCAGAAGAAGCTCGTGAAGCTGGTGCAGCCTATGTTGGCGACAATGACCTGATCGAGAAGATTCGCGGTGGTTGGATGGATTTTGATGTGGCAGTCGCCACTCCTGACATGATGAAGGACGTAGGTCGTCTTGGTCCGATTCTTGGTCGCCGAGGCTTAATGCCGAACCCCAAGACCCAGACTGTAACTTTCGACATCAAGGGTGCTCTTGCTGAGCTTTCCCAAGGTCGTGTCGAGTTCCGTTCTGACAAGACAAACGTTGTCCACCTTCCCATCGGTAAGGTCTCCATGGATCCTGCTTTGGTAAGTGAAAACGCCAAATCTGTTGTCAAGGAAATCGTCCGTAAGAAGCCATCTGACGCAAAGGCTGACTTCGTGGTCAGTATCGCACTTTCCTCCACCATGGGTCCGGGAGTCCGGGTCAATGTGAAGGATATGTCGGCCACGGTGTAAGAGGAGAAGCATAGTATGGATCATAAAACTCGTATTACCCCTGCGAAGGAAGAGGCCGTCAAGGCTTTGAAGGATGAGTTCAGCCAGTACACTGGGTATATCTTCACCGATTACCGTGGTATGACAGTTGAGCAGATCACCAAGCTTCGTAGAACTCTTATGGAGAAGGATGCAGCATTCCGTGTTGTTAAGAACCGGTTTGCAAAGATTGCACTCACCGACCTGGATAGAACTGCTGACGAGCAGCTTGTTGGACCCACCGCTATCGCTTTGGTGAAAGGTGATGAGGCCAATGTTGTTGCCAAGGATCTGTTTGCGATCAAGAAAGAGGGTGCTTCCATTGAAGTGAAAGGCGCTCTTCTTGATGGTGAATTCTATAATGCCGAACAGATTGAGGCTTTCAGCAAGCTCCCAACCAGATTGGAACTGATTGCATCCTTGATGGGAACCATGAAGGCTCCCGTGCAGAAGCTGGCAGCAACCTTGCTTGCCTATGTCGAGAACAATGGTGGCTCAGTAGAGACTGCCAGCGAAGAGAACTAGACACAGTCTTAGTCTTCACAGGTAACCTGCTATGACTGTGTAGATAGAAAACTGTATAAGGAGAAGATAATATGGCTACTAAAGAAGAGATTTTGGAATCAATCGCAAGTATGTCCGTCATGGAGGTCGCTGACCTCATCAAAATGATGGAAGAGAAGTTCGGCGTCCAGGCTGCAGCTGCTGCTGTTGCTGCTGGTCCTGCAGCTGCTGCTGAAGCAGTTGAAGAGCCGACCGAATTCAACGTCATCCTCAAGGCTGCAGATCCTTCCAAGAAGATTGCTGCCATCAAGGAAGTCCGTGCTATCACCGGCCTCGGCCTGAAGGAAGCAAAGGAACTTGTTGAGGCTGGCGATAAGGTTGTCAAGGAAGCTGTCAGCAAAGCAGACGCAGATGCACTCAAGGAGAAGCTTGAGGCTACTGGCTGTACTGTTGAGGTCAAGCCCGTTGACTAATCTGAGCCTGGGGAGCCAGGCAACCCCTGGTTCCCAGCTCTTGTTCTTTGTAAGAGGGCGTTAGCCCGGTTCACCAAGCCACCGGATAGACACCGGTGGCCAACTGTGTCTTTGTTTTCCTTGTCATGCAAGGGATTATGTCTGTTTTTCTTTTGACTTTGGAGGGTACATGATGGTTGCCAACGGCAAATCCATAACACGCACGTACATCGGTTCTGAACTACATGAAGTCTGTGAACTTCCCAACTTGATTGGAGTCCAGCTCGATTCCTACGAGAGGTTCTTACAGCTGGATCGCTGTCTGAAAGGACTGGCGCCAGATCCGTCGTACGGGCTGGAGGAAGTGTTCCAGTCAACATTCCCCATTGATAGTCCCAATGGCGAGATGCGTCTCGCTTACAAAGGGTATACAATCGACTATGACAACATCAAGTTCTCCCAAATGGAGTGCAAGAAGAAGGGTCGATCCTATAGCGTACCCATCAAAGTCACGATCAGCCTCGAATTCTCCAATGGAGAGATGAGAGAGAAGGAGATCTTCTTTGGGGATATCCCGCTGATGACCGATCGTGGCACATTTATTATCAACGGAGCAGAACGCGTTGTGGTCAGTCAGATCCACCGTTCTCCCGGTGTCATTTTTTCCAACGAAAAAGATGTCTACTCTTCCAGGATCATCCCTTATCGGGGTTCTTGGTTGGAGTTTGAGATTGATGATAAGAAGCATCTCATCTATACCAAGATTGATCGTAAGAAGCGTATCCTCGGTACGCTCTTCCTGCGTGCAATTGGTTTGGATACTCGTGAGAAGATACTTGAGCACTTCTACACAGGTGAAATGGTTGACCTGGTAGACGATGGTGATTTCAAGTCAAGCTTGGAGAATCGTTATCTTTACAAGGATGTGTATGCAATGGTTGATGGAGCATCCAAGAAAGTGCTCCGAGCTGGTGATATGCTGCATGCCCACGAGATTGATGAACTGCTGGAGTTGAAGGTAACTTCTGTAGAGTTGGTGAATCTCCGTGGAGAGGGTACGCTGCACAGCGATATGATTCTCAACTGTTTCGAGATTGAGGATGCCAAATACACCCGTGAAGGCTATGATGAGCCGACCAAGGAAGATGTACTTTCTCCTATTTTCTCAGTCTTGATGCCTGGGGAAATGATAGCCATTGAGCGTGCAGAGCGTGACCTTCCGGACATGTTCTTCTCAAGCCGTCGTTATGACCTTGGGTCTGTAGGTCGATATAAGTTCAACAAGAAGTTCGGAACTGGTAGTGAAGAGGAAGAAGAAATGGCTTCCACCGATCTGACCGTCCTTACTCCGCAGGATATCGTCAATACGATGGGATTCCTGATCAAGGTGTTCATCCATGAGGAAAATGTCGATGACATTGACCACCTCGGCAATCGTCGTGTCCGTTCCGTTGGAGAGCTTTTGCAGAATGCCCTTAAGAGTGCGTTTGCCCGTATGGAACGTATTGCAAAGGAGCGCATGAATCTCGAGTCAGGTTCTGTAAAACCACAGGACCTTATCTCCATCAAGCCAATTATTGCGGCCATCAAGGAATTCTTCGGTAGTAGCCAGCTCTCCCAGTTCATGGACCAGGTTAACCCGCTTGCTGAGCTCACCCATAAGCGAAGGCTCAATGCATTGGGACCAGGTGGTTTGAGCCGTGACCGTGCTGGATTTGAGGTACGTGACGTTCACTACACCCATTATGGAAGAATTTGTCCTATTGAGACTCCTGAAGGACCAAACATCGGTCTTATTGTCTCATTGGCAAACTATACCCGCATCAATCAGCACGGCTTCTTGGAATCTCCATACCGAAAGGTAGTCAATGGGGTTGTATCCAAGCAGTACCGTTATCTTGATGCAAATGATGAGGAGAAGTTCTTCATTGCCCAGGCGAATGCCAAGGTTGATGAAGATGGTAACTTCATCGACAAGGAAATTCCGGTTCGCCGTAGTGGGGATTACTCCACAAAGCCGGCAACCGACATCAAATACATTGACGTTTCTCCCAAGCAGGTACTCAGTGTTGCAGCGTCCTTGATTCCATTCCTTGAGCACGATGACGCAAACCGTGCATTGATGGGATCAAACATGCAGCGCCAGGCTGTACCTCTTGTATTCCCAGAAACGCCAAGAGTTGGAACAGGCATAGAAGGAAAGGCTGCTTACGATAGTGGCGTCCTGGTCAAAGCAAAACGTGCAGGAACCATTGCCTATGTCAGTGCTGAGAAAGTTGTGATCAGTGTTGATGATGCTGAGATTGAGGGAGAGGTTGATGTCTACCCAATCCAGAAGTTCCAGAGAACCAACCAAGATACCTGTTTCAACCAAAAGCCAATTGTTTCCTTTGGGCAGCATGTGGAAGCTGGAGCAGTCCTTGCTGACGGTCCTGCAACCCAGGAAGGTGAGCTGGCTCTTGGTAGAAATATTCTTGTTGGATTCGTGCCTTGGCATGGGTACAACTATGAGGATGCGGTCCTGATCAGTGAGCGTGTTGTCAAGGATGATATTTTCACCAGTGTACATATCAAGGAGTTCACCACTGATATTCGTGAGACCAAGCTTGGTCCCGAGAAGCTTACCCGTGATATTCCAAACACCAGTGAAAAGATGCTTGAACAGCTTGATGAGGACGGTATCGTACGTATTGGAACCATGGTTCGCCCTGGATCAATCATGGTTGGAAAGGTAACTCCGAAGAGTGAGAGTGATACAACCCCTGAATTCAAGTTGCTTAACTCAATCTTTGGTGAGAAAGCCAAAGAAGTTCGTGATACTTCCTTGAAGGTACCTCACGGTACCGAAGGAACAGTCATTGACATCCAGCGTCTGAAGCGCAGCAACAATGATGAGCTTCCCCCAGGTGTTGAGGAGACCGTCAAGGTTCTTATTGCAACCAAGCGAAAACTCCGACAGGGTGACAAGATGGCTGGTCGACACGGAAACAAAGGTGTTGTCAGCCGGATCCTTCCTGAAGAGGATATGCCGTTCATGGAGGATGGTACCCCGCTTGATGTTTGTTTGAACCCACTTGGTGTTCCATCCCGAATGAATATCGGTCAGTTGATGGAGACTCAGCTCGGCTGGGCAGCTGTCAAGCTGGGTGAATGGTATTCCACTCCGGTTTTCCAGAGTGCCACCATGGAACAGATTGAGGAGAAGATGCGCGAGGCCGGTCTTCCTGAGAACTCCAAGGTCAAGCTCTATGATGGACAGACCGGTGTACCGTTCGTCAATCCGGTATTCTGCGGTTATATCTATTACCTGAAATTGCACCACTTGGTTGACGATAAGATGCATGCTCGTTCCACAGGACCTTACTCGCTGGTAACCCAGCAGCCACTTGGTGGTAAGGCCCAGTTTGGTGGCCAGCGTCTTGGAGAAATGGAAGTCTGGGCGCTTGAGGCGTACGGAGCTGCAAATACTCTCCAGGAACTCTTGACCATCAAGAGTGATGACATGAACGGTCGTGTCAAGATTTATGAGAGTATTGTCAAGGGTGAACCAGCCTCTACTGCGGGAATGCCTGAGGCATTCAATGTATTGGTTCAGGAGATCCGTGGCTTGGCTTTGGATATGTCGGTGTATGACTCCAAGGGTCAGCAGGTGCCCCTTACCGAACGTGATGAAGAGTTGATCGCCAAGCAGTCGAAAGGCTCCCTCAACTAACCAGGAGAAATACAGATGAAGGAAATTCAAGATTTCGATAGCATCATGATAAAACTGGCTTCACCAGAACAGATCAGAGATTGGTCTTATGGTGAAGTGAAGAAGCCGGAGACGATCAACTACCGGACCTTGCGCCCAGAGCGCGATGGTCTGTTCTGTGAGAAAATCTTCGGTACCACCAAGGAGTGGGAGTGCTACTGCGGAAAGTTTAAATCGATTCGATACAAGGGTGTTATTTGTGACCGTTGTGGTGTTGAAGTAACCAACACCAAGGTCCGTCGTGAGCGCATGGGACACATCTCCTTGGCAGCTCCGGTATCACACATTTGGTACTACCGCTCAGTTCCCAGCCGAATGAGCATGTTGCTTGATATCTCCCGTAATGCACTGCAGAGTGTTCTCTACTATGAGAAGTATGTGGTCATCAATGCTGGGGATACCAGCTTGAAGCCAAAGCAATTGCTCAGTGAAGAGGAGTTCTGGCAGGCCCGCGAGCAGTATGGTGACTCATTTGAGGCAGGTATGGGTGCAGAGGCGGTTCGCAAATTGCTTGTGAACCTTGACCTTGAAGAGCTCAGCCGTGAACTGCGTGAACAGATGCGCCAGAAAGCCGACAAGGCTGACAAGCGCCTGCTCAAGCGAATTGAGGTATGTGAGAACTTCCGTGACAGTGGTAACCGCCCTGAATGGATGATACTTACGGTTATCCCAGTTATTCCACCAGATCTGAGACCAATGGTCCAGCTCGATGGCGGAAGATTTGCAACCAGTGACCTCAATGATCTCTATCGTAGGGTCATCAACAGAAACAACCGTCTTGACCGCTTGGTCAAGCTTAATGCTCCTGATATCATCATCCGCAATGAAAAGCGTATGTTGCAGGAGGCTGTTGATGCGCTGTTTGACAACTCCAAGAGAAAGAGAGTGGTCAAGGGTGCAAGCAATAGGCCACTTAAGAGTCTCTCCGATATGCTTAAGGGAAAACAGGGCCGTTTCAGACAGAACCTGCTCGGAAAGCGTGTTGACTACTCAGGTCGTTCCGTTATCGTTGTCGGCCCAGAGCTGAGAATGCATCAGTGTGGTCTTCCTTCCAAGATGGCCCTTGAACTGTACAAGCCTTTCATCATGAAGAAGTTGGTACAGGATGGTGTTGTCTACAATATCAAGAAGGCAAAGAGCCTGGTCGAGGAAGAGACGGATGCCGTTTGGTCGATTCTTGACGATGTCGTCAAGGACCACCCTGTATTGCTCAACCGTGCACCTACGCTTCACCGTCTTGGTATACAGGCCTTTGAGCCGGTATTGGTTGACGGCAAAGCCATCAAGTTGCACCCATTGGTATGTCATGCATACAATGCTGACTTCGACGGTGACCAGATGGCTGTGCACGTACCATTGACTCATGCCGCCCAGTTGGAATGCTGGACCTTGATGCTCTCGGTAACCAACCTTCTTGACCCTGCTAATGGTAAGCCAATCGTATATCCTTCCCAGGATATGGTCATGGGTATCAACTATCTGACCCGTGAGATGAGTGGCGCACCTGGTGAGGGCAAGTACTATACCAGCATTGGTGAGTTGGAACAGGCAATTGATAGTGGTCTGCTCTCCTACAATGCAAAGATTCGCTTTAGATTCGAGGATGGTACCCGTTTGGAGACAACTCCAGGAAGGGTATTGTTCAATGCAGCACTCCCAGAAGGTGTTCCTTTCCAGAACACGACAATGGGTGACAAGGAGTTGAAGGCTCTCATCGGTGATACGCTGAAGGCAAATGACAACTCAATTGCTGTTGAGATGCTTGATTCCATTAAGGATCTTGGATACCGATATGCAACGTTCTTCGGTGCTACCATCGGCCTATCAGACATGATTGTTCCTGCTGTAAAGGCAGAGCTCATGACCAAGGCCAATCTAGAGCAACAGAAGATTCTTGACCAGTATCGTCAGGGACATATCACGCAGGAAGAACGGTACAACAGGGTTATTGAGGTTTGGACACAGACCAATGACTTGCTGACCGATGAGTTGATGAAGGAATTGAAGATCAGCCAGAAGGGCTTCAACCCGCTCTTCCTCATGGCAGACTCAGGTGCTCGTGGATCAAAGACCCAGATCAGGCAGCTCGGTGGTATGCGTGGTTTGATGGCAAAGCCAAGTGGTGATGTTATCGAATTCCCCATTAAATCGAACTTCAAGGAAGGGTTGTCGATTATCGAGTTCTTCATCTCCACCAATGGTGCCCGTAAGGGCCTTTCCG